>CAYQUB010000019.1:0-12802 GCA_964420625.1 uncultured Bacteroidales bacterium
TTTGTCCCATTTTAAAACAAGATAAAAATGAGCGTTGACTTTGTCAACGCTCTGAGACTTACGGAAGCAAGTCTTTTTTTGATTTTTGAAAAATAAATTATTTTCTTGTCTGATATGGTCTTTATGCTATAATTTGTTTGGCGTGTTTTAATGTTTTGATTGTTTTTCTGACAAAAAGGAGGAATAATGAAAACTTTTAAAAGATGTCTTTTTTTATTGGTTGCGGTTTTGTGTTCTTTCGGACTAAGTCCGGAGGTCAAAGCCGGGACCTTTCCCAATTGGGAATTCTTTCCCGTGGGAGAAAACTACCTTGACCCGGAAAACTTTGACGTTTCGGGAGAGGCTCCCTATTTCCACGTCCAAAGTTTCTATGATTTTCGGATTTTGAATGATACGGAATACACGCTCTTTTCAACTTTTTCCGATGAAGCTTTTTTGGAAGGCGAGGTCCTGACTTTCTATGACGAAAACCATGCCCTTATTTCGGCGACCGTAAGTTGTACCAATACTTATTCCGAATTTGGAATAACAGCCATTACTTATACGACGCCCGCGAACGCGTTTTATCAGAGCTTGGAATTCGACATTCTCTACGAATCGGCGGGCGGTTATACTTTTTTTCCAATCGACGCATATGCGGTCCTGAGCGTCGGGAATGTTTATCCCGGTCAATTGCTTTCGCCGGTTGGTTACCAAGGGCCGGACATTGACTATGCCCCGGTCATCGACGGCCATGACGGTTATTATTACACCGATGTAGAAAACCCGGTCACGGTCCAAACCATTCAAAGCGGATTGGTGGCTTTCGATGATGTTGACGGTGACATTTCTTCGTCCATCACAGTTTTTAGCGACGGGTACACCGTTAACCGGGCGGTTCTCGGTGAATATCCGGTAGAATTCCGGGTCACGGACAGCAGCCAGAATACGGCCTGTTTCATCGTTTACGTAGTAGTCGTTGATACCACCGCTCCGGTTATTTCCGGACCATCGGCTTATGCCGTCAAAGAAACATTGCTTACGCCTCTGTCATCTTTTTTGGGCCCGCTTTCGGCCACCGATAATTATTACGGTAATCTAACCGCTTCGATCATCGTCTCCAATGACGGCTATTCCGCGAATTATAATATCCGCGGAACTTATCAGGTCTTGTTCGGGGTGACGGACGGTTCCGGAAACGTGGGGACTTTCGCGGTGACCGTCACCGTTGAAGATGGCATTCCGCCGGTTTTCGCAGGACCGGCGGTCATAAACAAAGCCAACAACGTTACGCTCTCTTTGGCGGCGGTCATCAGCCAAATAACCGCGACCGACGCGGTGGATGGGGACGTAACCTTAAACATTGCGGTGGTGGAGGATTATTACTCCCGGAATCCCAATCAAGTGGGAAACTGGGAGATCCATCTTTCCTGTGCGGACAGTTTGGGAAACACCTCCTATTTTACCCTGACGGTGGTGGTCGATGACCAAACCATCCCGGTTTTCATGATCGACCAACAAGTGATAACGATCGAATTGGTTGATAACAATGTTGGGGTTCGCGACCTGATCAAAGTTTTGGTGAAGACCAAAGCCATTTCTGAAGCCGCCGCGGTCGAAGTAATTTCCGACGAATACACGGAAAATAAAAATACCCCGGGAACCTACAAAATCGTTCTCGGGGTGGATGATCAGGAAATGGAATTGGAAATCCGGGTGGTAGAAGGTCTTTATGAACAGTTTCAAGACGCCAATCCGACGTTTTGGGAGAAGATCGCCGCTTTTTTCAATAAAATCTGGAATTCATCAAAAAATTTCTTCATCGGCTTATTCGAAAAAATCTTTAAATAATTTTTCCATTCTGGTGGAGGGTACGGGATCGTACCCTCCTTTTGATAAAGGATTGCAACGAAGGATCCGGTAAAAGGTCAAAAAACCAGCCTTGAAAAATCCGAATTTGGAAAAGGCCTCAAGGGCGTAATTCGAGCAGGTTGGCGAATACCGACAGTGGCTTCCGCCCGAAGTTGCATGGAGCCGTTGGTACCATTTAATTAATCTGACTGGTATTTTGTTCATGTTTTCCTCTTATTCGTTGGGATAACCGATGATCTTGGCAATGAAAGCTTCCAACTTCGGATAATTGATGGCCGGAAGCGGCTGATTGTTTTCTTTCATGGAGATCAAAACGCCATTGATGATGTTTCGGTAAAAGCCTTTGGCTTGGGAGGGATCGATGATGCCGCCCAAAAATACCACGTCCCGGCTGGCCATCAACTTCCTCAGCTTGTCTAAATACTTTTGTTCGCAAGCATAATTGGATCCCAAAACATAGCCGAAGACGGCTTTGTGCAATAGGGGTTTGCGATGCTTTCGAAGGAATCGTTTGACATTCGCGTTCAGAGCGCCCATGATGATGTTTGTTCCCACGATCACCCGTCCGTACTCATCAATGCTTTTCAAAGTTTTTACATCTTTGCTGTCAACGACGACCGAGCCCTCGATTTTCTCGGAAATTTGCTCGGCAATTTTTTTGGTTGAACCAAATTTGGTTCCGTAAACGATCAATGTTTTCATATGTTCCTCTTAATTTACTAAAAATTATATCATACCTTTTGGGATTTATCAATTTAACCATCATTAAGTCATCAAAAAAGGTTTTTTTCGAATCGACCAAGAATATTGGGCACGTTGTGACAATTCACTTGAAAACCAAGCCCAAATGTGTTACTATATACTTTAGTAAAGTTGGTGAGACAATGCTGATAATTGTGGTGAGCGACATTCATCGTCAAACCGAAGTTCTCGACAAAATCCAAGCCAAACACCCGACCGCGACCTTATTTTTGGACGCAGGAGACAGCGAAAGGCATGATTTCGAGATCGAACCCTTTCTAAGCGTCAAAGGAAATTGCGATTATTTCATCAAAAATAAATACCGTTATGTCCCGGTCCTCAATCATGGAATCTACGTCATCCATGGCAACAATTTCCCGCTGAACCATGATAGTCTGGCTACTTTGGCCAAAAGCCAAAGCTGTGACATCATCATTCACGGGCATACCCATTCACCGTATTACGTTTTCCATAATGGCATTCACATCCTTTGCCCCGGTTCGCCAACCTATCCGCGCACGAAAATCGGTGCCACTTATGGGCTGATCCGATTAACGGAAGACGCCGTGGAAATAAAAATAATGAAGGTCAAAGATGACGAATAAAGTTGATTTATTTTTTGATTTGTTTGATGATGCGGCCATGCTTTTGGTGACCGGCCAGGGAATTGATTATTTGGAGGCCATCAATCGCACCGCACAAATGTTTTGCAACAACGAGGCCGACTCCAAAGCCGACCCGGAGACGCAAAAACGACTCGAAGAAATTCTCGAGGTCGCGGCCGCGGAAGACTTCCTGAAGGAAGAAATCCGGTTGGCACTGGAACTTTTGTTGATCAAAGGCTTCAAAGCCGAAAACCAGCGGTTGGACCTGATGACTCCGGACACGGTCAATTATTTGATCTCCCGCGTTGTAAATCGCAAATTCGGCGATATTGGCAATAAACAACTGACCATTCTCGATACCGCGCTGGGAACGGGAAACCAACTGCAAGCCATCGCGAACAACCTAAGCGGCGAAACGACGCTCGTTGGGATCGAGAAAGAAGACCTTTTGGTCAAACTGGCGGTTTCCTCAGCCGAGCTTCAGAATAACGAGATCCGAATATACTTTCAGGATGCTTTGGTGCCGGTCTACGACTTGGCCGATCTGGTCATTGGGGATCTGGATTCCTACCAATATTCGAATTGCCCCGCGGTGCCGCATCCTTTGTATGATCAAGGCGTCAGGTATTTTCCTTACTTGGTCATTGCCTCCCGCTTGGTTAATTTAAAAGACAATGGATATTTCATGTATGTGATCGAAAACGACTTTTTCTCGCAAGCGAAAGTTGACGTATTTCGGTCGCATCTCAAAGACCAAGCCACCCTGATGGGATTGATGGTCTTGCCGCCATCGATGTTCAAAAGCGGTGCGATTGGGAAAAGTATCTTAATTGGCAAGAAAGCCAGCCTTCAGTCTTGGAACATGACGGTTTTACAATTAACCAGCCTGTCCCAGGACCAAGTACCGGCCTTATTCCAAATAATAGATAAATTTACGGACAATTTATAGGAGGAATAGCAAATGCACAAGATCATGGCCGTAAACGCCGGAAGCTCATCATTAAAATTTAAATTGCTTAACATGCCTACGGAAGAAGTAATTTCGGAAGGAGTCATCGAACGAATCGGAGCCGATGATGCTTATTACACCATCAAAAACAACGGCGTCAAACAAAAACAGGTACTGCCGATCAGAAACCATTCCGAAGCCGTCACCATTTTGTTAAAAGATTTGGTTGATCGGGGAATGGTTGCCTCGCTTTCCGAGATCAAAGGCGTCGGTCACCGGATCGTTCAAGGCGGATCTTATTTTACGGATTCGGCTTTGGTCACCCCGCAAGTCATCGATATCATCCGCGACTATTGTTCGCTGGCCCCGCTGCATAATCCCGCCAATCTCATCGGGATCGAATCATTTATGGCGGCCATGCCCGGAGTTCCGAATGTGGCGGTTTTTGATACCTCTTTCCATTCGACCATGGCCGAAGAGGCTTTCATGTACGCCGTTCCTTACGAGTGGTTCACCAAATACAAGATTCGAAAATACGGGTTTCATGGCACCAGCCATAAATATGTCTCCCAAAAAGTCGCGGAAGTCATCGGCACCCCGATTGAAAATTTGCGCATCATTACGCTGCACATCGGTAATGGAGCTTCCTTGGCGGCCATCAAAAACGGGAAATGCATCGATACTTCGATGGGTTTGACCCCGCTTGAAGGCGTTCCGATGGGAACCCGAAGCGGAAACATTGATCCGACCATCGTGGAATTCATCAGCAACAAAGAACACCTGACCACGGCTCAAGTTTTGAATTATCTAAACAAACGCTCGGGATATTTGGGCGTATCGGGATTCTCCAATGATTCCCGGGATTTGGAAGAAGAAGCCAAAAACGGCAATCTCCGCGCCAAATTGGCTTTTGACATTCAATACAAACGGGTCGTCGATTACATCGGCAGTTACTTTGTTTACCTGGGCGGACTGGATGTTTTGGTTTTCACCGCCGGAATCGGCGAAAACAGTCCATTGTTCCGAAAAGAGATCGTCAAACGATTGGGAGCTTTGGGCGTCGAACTCGATGAAGATGCCAACATGACTTGGGGAAAGATCAAGGAAATCAGCACCAAAGAATCCAAGGTTCGGGTTTTTGTGATCCCGACCGATGAAGAACTGATGATCGCCCGCGATACCGTCAGATTGGCCGGCTTAAAATGAACAAATCCAAATATAAATTTTTCGTCTTGATTTTCATAGTCCTCATGGTTTTGACCGGATGCTTTGATCAACCGAAGATCCTTCCGGAAAGCCTTGAAATAACCGCTGAAAAAACCGCGATCAACGTTGAAGAGGAATTGCAGCTGGAGGTTACGGTCCTTCCGGCCGATGCTTCCCAAACTGTGGTTTGGTCTTCAAGCGATGAAACCATCATCACCGTTGACGAAGACGGGACCATCCAAGGGGTTGGGGCCGGAACCGCCACCATCACCGTTTCCTCCGAATCCGACAGCCTGATCACCGATTCCCTTTTGATCACCGTAATTCAGCTTGTTAATGTTCCCGAGGTCTCGATTGTTTATGAGAAAACCGAAATGGCCATGGGCGAAGAGATGCAACTGTCAACCTTGATAACGCCGGTTGACAACCAGTCCGGAGTCATTTGGACCTCAAGCAAACCGGAAGTCGCCGCCGTTGACGCCTCTGGAAAGGTAACGGGAATTATTCCCGGGACCGTCAATATCACAGCCAAACTCAATTTTGCGGGGTCAATCAGCGATTCGCTGCTGGTCACCGTTTTGGAACCGGCCGGGTTGGCGGATTTTGATAATTTTACCGAAGACATCTTTTTGGACATGATTTCCGAAGATCCGCTGAATGTCAACTTCTTCATTCGTTACCCGGAGAACTTTGAGCTGGGAACCTTGGAAGTAGTCCCGATCGAAATCTCCTTGGCCGACCATGAACAGACCATCGCCGAATTGGAGACTTTGCGAGCAAATCTTTTGTCCTACGGTTACGAATACCTGACCGAAGTTCAACGGCTTACTTATGCAGTCCTCCTTGATTACCTTGACGGATCCTTGGCTTATGAAGATTATTACTACTACGACGGCCCGCTGGGAAGTTATTTGGGTTATCAAGCCCAGCTGCCCTTCATCCTCGCGGAATATCATTTTTACTCCAAAGCCAACCTTGACGATTATTTTGACTACCTGACCACTACGCAAGCGACTTTCGAAAACATCATTCTTTTCGAACAGGACCGCGCGAACAACGGTTTCGGAATGAGCGATTTCATATTGGACAAGATCATCGAACAATGCGACACCTTCGCTTCCGCTCCCGATAATTATCTGATTCAGGTCTTCAACGATAAAGTCGACGCTTTGGATTTTCTGACCGCTGAAGAAAAAACCGCTTATAAAGCCACGAATCTGACTTACATTAATGTGAATTTCGTGGGTGCGTACAACTATTTGAGCGCCGAACTGACCAAACTGAAAGGCCGGGCCGTCAACAACGAAGGTTTGGCGGACTTTGAATATGGCCAAGAATATTACGAGATCCTTTTCCGGGAAGCCAGCGGAACGGATATGACCGTTTCTTCGGCTTTGAATTATTTCCGGGGCATTTTGGACTCGGAATATGATGAACTTATGCAGATCTATCAAGCCAATCCCAATGTCTTTGACCTGATTGCTTCTCCGACTTTTCTGGAAAGCCGGACTTATCAGGAAACCTTTGATTATTTGAAGTCCCAATACGCTTTGGATTTTCCGAATATCGGCGAAGTGGCGGTAACGATCAAAAACATTCATCCTTCATTGGAAGAAAATTCCTCGCCGGCGATGTATTTCCTGTCACCGCTTGACGCCAATGTCCCGGAAGTCATCTACATTAATAACAACTTGTTTACCGATGATCCGACTTATGCCTACTTCACCATGGCTCACGAATCGATCCCGGGCCATTTGCTTCAACATGTGGTTTTGAAAAACAGCGACCTTTGCCATCTTCGCAAGTTTTTGGATTATACTTGTTATTCCGAAGCCTGGGCAACCTATGTTGAGGAATATGTTGGGAAATATTCCGGAGCCGATGCGGATCTGCTCGAAGCTTATCACCTCAATACCCGACTGACTTACGTCATTCTGTGCGTGGCGGACATTTACATCAATTACTACGGTTGGTCCCTTTCTCAATTCGGAAGTTTCTTGGAACCTTATTTCGGGGCGCTGCCAGCCGAAGATCTTCAGGGAATGTATTATCAGCTCATTGAAGAACCCTGCAACTTTTTCGAGTATTTCTTCAGTTATTATCGGCTTTTGGCTTTGAAAGAAGAATTCATCGAGCAAGCCGAAGACAAGAATTATGCCAACGTGGACTATCAGTTTCACAAATTCTATTTGGAGACCGGTCCCGCGCCTTTTTACATTCTCGAAGACCAAATTCCTATTTACCTAAGCAATAATTGATCACTAAAAAAAACCAAACCGAGCGTTTGGTTTTTTTTGACGGAAAAGCGCCCCTTCCCGCTAATATATATGCGGAGGTGAAAGCATGCGCAAGTTTATAATTATCATGGCGATTTTGTTTTTCGAAAGCGGTCTTCAGGTGTTTGGACAAGAAACGATAATGGTCCCGGAAGGCGAAGGCAGTGACGAACTTCTCGTTTTTGAAAACACTCAGATTTTGGAGAACTCCGTCGATTGGTCGCTTCCGGGGGAGTATGAAGTCGATTACTTTGATTTTGTGACGCAATCGACCTTTTCAAAACGAGTAATCGTCACTTCCGAAGGCTCGCTTGAGCAGGGCTGGAAAGAATACGATCATGACCTCGTGGAAACAACGGCCAATATCCGGGGATTAGTGCAAGTAAGCGCATCTTCCTATTTTATATTCGGAGGGATCAACCAAGGATATTTTCCTTATCAGAGCCCAGACGATCCGGAATTTGCATATGTGGCTTATTACGATGATGGAATCCGGGATTGGGAATTGGTCCTCAACGACCAACGCTATGGAACCATTCGGGCGGCTTGCCTGACCGAAAACGGCATCGGGTTGCTGGGTGATGGCGACACTTGGGACCAAAACCGAAATCTGTTTCTGGCGGAAATTACCTTTTCGGGAAACGTCTTGTTTTACAAAGAGCTTTCCGGGTCGGGAAATGAGTATGCTTCGGATCTTTATTTTAATGATGAAATTTTTTTGTTTGTGTGCGAGACCGACTCGGCGGATGGTGATTTTGAAGGATTTTCTTGGGGAAATCGGGACATCGCCGTGGGCAGGATGGCGATTGAAGACGGAAGCCAGCCGGACCTGTTGGCGGTCGGAAATTCCGGAGATGATGTTTTGATGGATTCGCTTTATTACAATCAATCATTGTATCTGTATCTGAATTTCCAAGGCCCGGGTTATTTCGAAAACTCAGGTCTGACTGATGATTATCCGGCGCTGGTGGTCGTAAACGAGCGCTTTGAGATCAACAACTGGATCTCCGTGGCCGATTATGCTTTGGGAGACCTGGTAAAACTTGCGTCCTTTTCCGACCGGATCGCTTTGGCTTCAGAAAACCATGACGAAGCCAAGATCACCTTCTTTGACTTTGGAGAGAACCTGGAAAGTTTGGGGCATCATGCTTTCATGTTTTCGGCGCCGGGATTCTCGATCAAAGAGTATGAGGTTACTTCTTTTGGGGAACAAATCTTGATCTTGGGACGACTGAACGATGGCGCGGAAGAAGGCTATTCCATAAATGTTTTGGATGAGAACTTGGGGATCATCATTTCCGATCAAACCCCGCTTTCGGAATCGGTAAGCCGGACCTTTCCGGTTTCCAAGGTTTCGGACGGAACGATCGTGTTCGGATCAAAACTGGGATCACAAGGCCTTCTGCGTCTGACGGCGTTTACCCATCTCCAGCTCACGGAAGTTCCGATAGTGTTTGGAACCATGATTTTTCATGAACGTAAATTGACCTTGAACGGAACCCCTTTGGCTTGGAAAATGATTGAGAACCGGATTTCCGGTAGTCCTTATGGCCTCTTTTCCAATCTTTACCGATATCAAAACGGGGAAAGACAACTTTACGTCGAAATGGACAATGAATACCTGCCGGTCGTCAACATTCGCGACCATGAGCAATATGATTTGAACGTTCCGCTGTATTTTAACGGAACCGGGACTCTGAACGGCGAACCGATTGTTTCCGGAAAGACGGTCTCGGAAACCGGGAATTATGTTTTGGACATGTTTGGGAATTCCAAAGAGAGAAACACCATTGCTTTTTCGGTCACGGTTTTAAGCGAGCCGGCCGGGTCGGTGACCGGAATTTCCCCATCCGCCCAAGCCGAACTGGAGGAAAACCCGACCCCGGACTCTGATTCTGCGCCGCTAATCCGGCTGGTTCAAAACCGCAGCTTGGAATGGACTTACCCCAAATGGTTTTCTTTCTTGATCTCCGGAATCATCATCGGCCTTCTTTTGGAAATTTTTCGGCCTTGGAAAATGATGGGAAGGAAAAAACATGGTTGAGATCCTTTTGCTTTTGTCTTTGTTGGGAGGAGAAAACCTTTCGGTTTCGGAAAACGATGACTTTCAGATCATCAACCAAAACGTCACCGAATCGGAAGAAGAATGGTTGGACAAATGCGACGGCTACGAATTGGTATCCGAAAGCGATAGAAACTATTTGCGTTCCGCGTCCGGCGGTTGGAGCTTGACGATCCCGGATTTTGAGTCTCACCGTCTGCTTTGCGACGAAGGAGAAGCTTGGCTTTTTTATCGGCAGGATACTTTCCTTCATTTATTGAAAACCGATGGCAACGGAACCGTTCTTTTTAACGGCGTTCTGTTGGGCAATCCCCTTGACCCGGTTTGGGATGTGGTCCTGGGGGATGATCTTTATCTTTGCGGCTCCATCACCAATTACGTTGACCCGGAGTTTTCCAATTGCCAAACGGCGCGGGGATTGGCGGGGCGCGATGCCTTTTTGGCGGTGTTTAACGATGATTTGGCGCTTAAGTCTTGGGGGATTTTTGGTGGAGAAAAAAACGAAAGCTTTGAGAAACTCAGCGTGACCCCCGCGGGAATATTCGCGGTTGGAAAGAAAGACCCGTTATCGGGAGGAGATTTCGGAAACGGCGGCCAGACCCTTGATAGCAATTTTGTTTGTGAACTGACCCGAGATCTGGAAGTGGCGGATTATTTGATCTTATCGGGATCGTTCCCCATTCGGCTGTTTGGGTTTCGCGAAGATTATCTTTTTTTGGGAACGGGAAAGTCCTTGTACAAATTCGCGGAAGGGTTGCAGATTGTTCGAAAAAGGAACATGGTGACGGAGATCCTTTATGCGCAGTTTTCGGAATTAAACGGAATTCTCTGTCTGGAAAACGGAAGCGGACGACTGTGCGGGTACTATGATTTCCAAGATGTCTTTGCCTTTCCTTGTCCTCAGGCTTCCCAAACCACGACTTTCGCAAGGCTTGGGGACATTCTCTGCTTAAAAAACGAAACCGGAAAGGTCTTTTGGGATCTCTTGGATCGGCGATCTTTTTGGATAGGAAGGACCTATCAAAACATTTTTTCGGAACCGCGAATCGTTAAATCGTTGTTTGGGCCGGCGCAACTGGAAAAAGAGACCTCGGAACCGGCTTTCAATCCCTTGGTGTTCGGAGACTATGAATTCACTTTCTTTGGAAAAACGGCTTCCGGCTTGCCTTTCTCTTTTACAAAAACCGTCACGGTTCTTCAGGAAGCCAATGTCAGCGAGGGAATGATCTATCCTTTGGGGTATCAGCTTAATTTTACCGGTTTGGGAAGGTTGAACGGAAAAGGGATCGTCAACAATTACCCCGTTTCCCAAGCCGGGAATTATGTTTTAGTGCTTTCCGGGGTCGGAGGGGTCAGCCGGCAGATCAATTTCCAAGTAGAATCCGAACAGATCCCGTTTTGGGAACCGTCACGAAAAACTTGGGATCGGGAAATTGGGTGCGCATCCCCGTTTTATTTGGATTTCACTCTGACCAAAGAAGTCGCGGATGTGACGGGGGTCGTCATAAACGGTTCAATTTTCGAGGATTTGGTTTATGACCGAGTCAATAAATCGGTCCGTCTTCGTCTCATGGCTCCCGAAACAGCTGGGATCCACGATTATTTCATCGAGAAGATTCAATATTTGGAAGGAAACGATCCTTTAACCATCCCCATCCGCCAAATTTTCACGGTGAATGTTCTCAAGCCGGCCCCTGAGGTGACGTTGGGGGAAACCGATACTCTGGTTTATCGGGCGGCGATCAATGATTATCCGGGGACGATTCGTTGCTTTCGGCTCACCGCGGTATCCGACACCGACGAAGCGGTCATGCAATTCGGGTTGTCCGACCATAATCTGGTTTTCTCCGGCTTGACAAGCGGGAAGGACTATCAGGTGACGATTTCATTGGTTTACGATCGCGGCAACCAGATTTATGAAAACCTGGAGATTCTTTCGATGCAAGTCAAAGGCGGCGAACCGTTGGATCTTGGGGAGATCCTCATCACTCAAAAAACCGAAACGCTCGGCGAATTCATCCTTTCGCTTTCCAAAGGACAAAAACGTTTGCGTCAGGTCGTTTCTGACAATCAACTGCTTTACCAAAGTCAACCGATCGATTATCCGAAATTGGTTTTGATCGGAATCGCGGGAGTCGCGGCGGCTTTCGTCGTTTCCGTCGAAACCCGAAAGTTAATCCGTAAAAAACGGAATCAAATCAAGTGAATTTCAGTGTCCGCAAAGGCGGGCACTTTGTATTTATTTATGGAAAACCAACCGGGGTTATGATATAATTAATAAAGGTGAGAACGATGAAATTTGTCAATTTATACATTGAAACCGAATATTCGATGCTTCGAAGTCTGATAAAAATCGAACGGCTAATGGAAAAAGCCAAAGCTGACTCCCAAAACGTGCTGGCGATGACCGACTTTGATGGCATGCATGGGGCAATGAAATTTTACTTTCAATGCCTTGACAACAAGATCAAGCCGATCATCGGCCTTCGTCTCAGTCTGAAATCCAATTACCCAAACGAGGCTTTGTTGCTTTACGCCAAAAACGAAAACGGATATCGTCAGCTGATGACGATTTCTACGCAAGCCAAAACCACCGGGAAGGTGGATCTGGAGTTTCTCCGCAACCACCGTCAGGATGTTTTGGCCATCGTCCCGGTTGACGAAAGCGCGATCGGTCAGGAATGGAAAAACAACCGGAATCAAGCCCGGGAGATTCTGGAATCCTATCAATCCGTTTTTTCCGATCTTTACTTGGGATTGGATGCGCAAACGGAGTCCAACCGGATGGCCATTCCCGAACTGATCCGGTTTGGAAACGAAAGTCAAGTCCGATCCGTGGCCATCAACCGAACCTCTTTTTTGGAATCCGATGATTTTGCGGCCTATCAAACTTTGCGCTGCATTGATCTGGTCCTTAACGAATACCCTTACACCGAAAAAGAAGTGGCGCAAGTATTTTTGACCCAAGCCGATGCGAGCGCGAAATTCCAAGATTATCCGGAACTTTTGGAAACCACCGAAGAAATCGCAAAACTATGCGATCTGAAACTGTCGCTCGGCAAATATCAATTGCCGGTCTTTGAGGATGCGTCCGGAAAATCCTATGAATACT
>CAYQUB010000020.1:0-12649 GCA_964420625.1 uncultured Bacteroidales bacterium
TCGTTCTTCACCGATGGTGGCATTGGCCAAAGTGGATTTCCCCACATTGGGCTGACCGATCAAACAAAACTTAATGGTGGCTTTGTCATATGGGTCTTTCCGGTTTTCCGGAAGCAACGCGACGATGCGGTCCAGAAGATTCCCGATGCCGATGCCGTGAAGGCAACTGACGGGCATGACTTCTTCCACTCCCAAACTGTAAAAATCATAGATCATATTGACGAAACTGTTGTCATCCACCTTGTTGGCGGCAACGATCAGCGGTTTGTGACTTTTTTGAAGCATCACGGCGACGTCTTTGTCTTCCATGGTCAAACCAGTTCGGGCATCGACGACCATGATGATCACATCGGCTTCATCAATGGCCAAAGCGGCTTGCGCCCGGATTTCTTTAGAAAAGGGCTCATCTTTTAAGATGATCCCTCCCGTATCAATAACTCTGAAATCTTGATTAAGCCATGTAGCTTTGCTATAAATTCGGTCTCTTGTTATTCCGCTCGCGTCATCTGTGATCGATAATCTTTCGCCAACAATACGATTAAATAAACTCGATTTTCCGACATTAGGTCTTCCGACTATAGCTACTACTCCACGCATAATCGTCCTACTTATTCGAATCTTTTAATTTACTGGCCAGCAGATCACCGAAATTATTGGTCAGTTTCTCTTGGGCCTTCATGAACTTGCCATACGATTCGCGTTCAACTTTTTCGGTGTCAGATTTCAAACCAACAACCAAGCGGGTCTTATCCGCTTCAAACACGCGTACTTTGACTTTTAAAGTTCCGCCGACCGCGATGGCTTCGGCCGGGGTATTGAAAATATTGCTCTTCGGTAAATAACCGATGGCACCGTTAAAATCGATCTTGTAGCCTTCTTTCAATTCCTTGGTGATGAGAACATCGATGTTGTCTCCGGCCTTGATGGTCAGAGTTTCCCAAGGGTTGGCGGTCAGCTGTTTGCGCGAAAGAATGATGCGCCGTTTATTCGGATCAATTTCAATGATCTTGGAATCGATCATATCGTTGACATTGACGAAATCAGTGATAAACACGTCGCGTTCAAAAGCGAATTCGCTCTTCGGCAAGAAAGCGGTAACTTCCGGGATCAGTTCCAGAACCAAACCGGAGTTGTTGATCTCGATTACTTTTCCGTTAACCACGTCGCCGACTTGCTTGGAAGCGGTGAACTCTTGCCAGAAATTAGGAATCAAGGCTTTTCTTGACAACCCAACATGATCGTTATCAACTTTGATGACTTGGACTTTTACCACATCGCCCGGTTTAACGACTTTGTCAAGTCTGAAGATCTTGACATGATCGAATTCGGAAATGTGAAGCAGTCCTTCGACCCCGCTGCCCAATTCGACGAAAGCACCGTAACTCTCAACGTTTTTGACGGTTCCTTCAAATACTTGGCCGACCTGGATCTGATTCAGGAATTCTTTCTTGTTGCTGCGTTTTTTGATGGCGTTGGCGACGTTTTGGGAAACGATCAAACGAATTCTCCCGTAGTCGATCCGAATCGGAGCGACTTCGATGGTTTGGCCGATCAAAGCTTCGCGTTCTTCTTCCGGAACGGAAACTTGGCTGACCGGAAGCAAACAGGTAAATTCTTCATATTTCAGAAGGAATCCGACCGCCACGCTCTTAACGACTTTAGCGCTAAAAACGCCGTGATTCTTAATGACTTCATCGAATTTCTTTAATTCGTTTCTGTTCTTTAACAATGTGGTGGAAAACAGGAATTTCCCTCCGTCAGGATATATTTTCTTTATGACAATTTGAAGATTGTCGCCTTCAACAAACAAGTCGAAAAGATCCTCGTCTTCGCGCATTTCAGCCGTGTCTTTGCGATACAGGAATCCTTCCTGTCCGTCTTCCAGAGCAATGAGCACGCGTTCTTCTTTGGCCTTCATGACTTGGTTTCCGCGAGTAAATTCCGGTTTAGCCTCTTGAACTTCGATGACTTTGCCTTCAACTACTTGCAATTCGCGGTATTTGGAGACTGGTTTTTCACCCTCAACGGCGGCCGGAGCCGGCACTTCCGTTGCTTGGGCTTCGGGCTGAACGGCCGGTTCTTCACTGGCTACTTCTTCAACCACAGCGGTTTCCGGGGCTTGGGAAACTTCGGTTTCCAAAACCACTTCCGCAACTTTCTCTTCTACAACCGCTTCATCAGCTTGGTTCGGCGCTACTTCAACCGGAGCAACCGCTACGGTCGGAACTTCCTCGACTTTGTTTTCAACAACTTCTTCAACTTTTTTAATTTCCGCTTTTTCCTTTTTCATAAAATAACCTCTCTCAACGACTAAACACATGATTTTATCGACCACCTGGTCAACATTTAATTTAGATGAATCAATCTCAATAGCATCAGTAGCTTTGGATAATGGACTAATCGGTCGATTGCTATCTTTAAAGTCCCGTTCTTCTATTTCTTTGATCGTTACTTCCAAACTTTGAACTTCCTGATTTTTCTCAAGCCGTTCGTGCATCCGGCGGCGGGCCCGTTCTTCAACGGTGGCATTCAGGAACACTTTCAGTTTGGCGTTTGGCAGAACCACGGTTCCGATATCCCGGCCATCCATGATGACGTTTTTGGATCTCGCCAGTTTCTTTTGCAAACTCACGAGCCGAGTCCGGACATATCCGTATTTCGCAACCAAAGAGACATTGTTGGAAACTTCCAAGCTTCTAATTTCATCTGAAACATCAATATTGTCTAATAATAAATGTTGATTTACAAAATCAATTTTAGTCTCATCAAGAAATTTGTATTCAGCTTCGTCGTACATATTGATTTTCAAGTTCATCGCTTTTAGGGTAACCGCTCGGTACATGGCTCCGGTATCGATGTACTCAAACCCAAGCCGATGCGCCAACTCTTTTGCGATTGTACTCTTGCCCGCCCCCGCAGGGCCATCAATAGCAATTTGCCAACTCATATCGCACCTCTAAATTTACCGTTCTATTATATCACAATTAAAATTTAAACTCAATAACAAAATTAAAAAGATTTCCCCTGGCTCATGGCCCAAAGCCGCTTGATTTCATGGGGCGTAAGGTCCCGGAACTCGCCTTCTTTTAAGCCTTCCGAAGTGATGTCTCCGAACCGGATCCGCGTCATGCGTTTAACCGGAAAACCGACTTCCGCGAACATTTTTTTGACTTGATGATATTTTCCTTCCGTCAGAATGATTCCGCACAAGCAGGAGTTATTTTTATGATCGACGCTGGATAAATAGGCTTTGCAGCGTCGGGTGACGTAATCCTCGATTTTAAGGCCTTGTTGCAGTCTGGTCAGTTCGTTTCGGGTAATTATTCCATCCAAACGTGCCAGGTATTCTTTTTCCAAAGTCGAATTGGGACCAACCAGTTCATTCATGAAATCGCCGTCGTTGGTCAAAAGCAAAACGCCCTTGGTGTCATAATCCAACCTTCCGATCGGATACAGCCGCAGGTCTTGCAGATATTGGGGAAGAATGGAAATGACGGTTTTTCGGTCATGATCGTCGCTGACCGAAGATACGACGTAACGCGGTTTGTTGATGACCAAATACTTCAGTTCTTTGGAGACGACCGGTTGGTCATCGACGGTGACCGCATCGCTGGATGAAGCCTTGAAGCCTAATTCCGTAACCAGGACCCCGTTTACTTTTACATGTCCGGAAGTTATTAATTCCTCCGCCTTCCGCCGGGAACAAACCCCGCCTTTGGCGATAATTTTCTGTAATCTTTCCATCCTGACCTCCTCAACTTTATTTGATTTACTTATACATATTATATAGAAAACGGCCTAAAATGCAAGAAAAACATTTTTACTTTTCAGAGAGAAAAACTCCACCGCCGTGGCGTGGGATCATGATTCCAAACCCGATTGGATGATGGCTTCCAAAACCGCCGTCATTTCGCTCGCTTTCAAGGCTGGTTCCTCCGGGTCAGCCATCTGCCCCGAAAAATACGGAAAATGAACAAATCCGACTTTGCATTCCATTCCCAAGACCGAAGCAAAATGAAGCATTGAATAAAAAGCAAAATTGCAAACAAAACCCCCCGCGGAAAGCGAGAGCCGAACCGGATATTTCTCGCTTTCCAATTTTGCGCAAATCGATGAAACCGGAAAAGTGGAAAAATATGCATCCGGACCGTCAATGATGATCCGACTGCCTTTGATGATCACGCCGCGATTGTCCGGCGCGGTGGAATAAATGTAGTTGATCGCCACTTTTTCGAGGTCGATGGTTTTTCTTCCTCCGGCTTGGCCGCACATAATGACAAAGTCCGGCCGATGTTCCAAAAGCAAGTTCCGATAAATCATTTCATCATAAATGACCGGAAGTTTGACCGTCACGATGTTAACGTCTTCAAAGGCCTTTTTCATCTTTTTCATGGCCTCAAGCGAAGAATTCTTTTTCTGGTTTCCAAATGGGGAAAAAGCGGTCAAAAGTATTTTTTTCATGCTATTTCTCGATTTCCGCGATCCATACCTAAAAAATCGCTGATTAATTGGTTGGCTTTTTGAAAAGTCTCATCTAAGTCATCATAGTTCATGGTCACAAACCGGCAGTCCAATTTGTGTTTGAACCAGGTCATTTGTCTTTTGGCGTAATTCCGGGTCTTCTGTTTGACCAGGTCTTTTACCGATTCCAAATCCTGGTCCCGGCGGAGAAACCCCGCGATCTCTTTGTAGCCGATCTCCTGAAGAGAACTCACTTTGACCCCGGACTTCACCAACGCCGAAACTTCATCGATCCAACCGTTTTCGAACATGGTTTCGACTCTTTGATTGATTCGCTCATATAAAAGCGGCCGGTCGCAAACCAAACAAAGGTTCAGACTTTGGTAACGGGGAACCGATTCTCTCGAAACGCCGATTTTTTTCCCTTGCATGGCCACTTCCAGAGCGCGCAAAACGCGGCGACGGTTGTTAAAATGAATTTTTTGAGCACTCCCAAAATCCATTTTTTCCAGTTCGGAATGAAGCTCCTGATTGGAGAGGTTTTGAAAACGGTCCCCAAACTCCGGATCCCGGGACTTGGCATTCATCGGATAGTCGCCGATGACGCTGGCGATGTAAAGCCCGCTTCCTCCGACCAGAAAAACGGTTTTTCCGGTTTTGGTCAATTCATCGATTTTGGCCCGCGCCAAAGTTTGATAATCTTTAATGGAAAAGAGCTCATCCGGTTTCAAAAAATCAAATAAATGGTGCGAAACCGGGGCGTTTTGCCAATCAATCTTGGCGGTTCCGATGTTCAGACCAAGGCGGATCTGAGAAGCATCGCAATTAATGATCTCCCCGTTCCAAAGCCATGCCAGCCGGATGGCCAGCTCACTCTTTCCGACTCCGGTCGGTCCGGTTATTACCACGATTTTCTCCATGGCAATCACACCACTCTCTTAAACCATTTTTCGATTTCATAATAACTGAACTTGACGATGACCGGACGTCCGTGCGGACAAGTGTAAGGATTCTTGCATTTTCCCAAATCGCTTAGCAAAGCCGCAACTTCGTCATTATTCAGATAGTCGTTGGCTTTGATGGCTTTTTTACAAGCCAGGGATTTGGCCAAAGAATCCAAAAATTGGTAACGCTCGGTTTTTTTGTTATTGATGGCCTGGGTAATTATTTCTTCAACAAATTCCTTTTCTCGTCCTCTCGGGATCCAGATCGGCACTTCCCGAACCAAGAAGCTTCCGCTTCCGAATTCCTCGATCAGCAAACCATATCGGATGAAGTTCGGAATCATGGCCGCTACCAGTGGGGCTTCGGCTAAACTAAAATTGACGGCCAAAGGAATCAGAAGCTGGTAAGTAATTTCCTCGTTTTTTTGCATTTCGAGAATGTATTTTTCATAATTGACCCGCTCGGCCGCCGCATGCTGGTCAACCAGATAGAAGTTTTTGACGTCGGATGCCAAAAGATATGTACCTTGCAATTGGCCGATGTAAGCTAATTTCGGAAGAGCAAACTTCGGCTCGGTCGGGTTGGTTGTAACATCGCCTTCGATCAGAGTGTATTGTTGCTGCTCGAAACTTTCTTTCGCCACCGGGGCGGGAGTCGGAACCGGGACTTCCGGTTTTATGATGGTTTCGACCGGCTGGATGGTCGTGAAGCTTTGTTCAGACAAAGAAACCAATTTGGATTCTTCGTGAACGACCTCTTCTTGTCTGGCTTCCGAATCCCAAACCGCGGTTTGCTCCATGCTTTCGTCCAGATCGACGATCAGGTTGCTTCGCGACAGGGCGTTGTCAACGGAACTGCGAACCATTTCCAAAAGTTCTTCTTCGTTGGAAAAACGGACTTCGAGTTTGGCGGGGTGGATGTTGACATCCACCAAGGACGGATCGACCCCGATGTTCAGAACGGCGATCGGATAACGGCCGAACATCAAGCGTTCTTTATAGCCTTCAACGATGGCGCTGACCAACCGGGTGTTTTTAACGACCCGTTCGTTGACGATGACAGTGATGTTGTTACGCGAAGACCGGGTGACATGTAATTTGGAAATGAACCCGTGCAAAATGAAATAGCCATTGTTTTCATAGATGTCGATCAGGTTTTTGGCGGTTTCGGTTTTATAAATGTTGGAAATGACTTCCAGAAGCCGTCCGGAACCAAAGGTTTGTAAAACGACCCGCTCATTGTTGGTGGCCTTAAAAGCAATTTCCGGATGAGCCATCGCAATTTTGGTCAGGTAATCCAAGATGTAACTTAATTCCACGCTGGCCGGCTGCAGGTTTTGTAAACGCGCGGGCGTGTTGAAAAAGAGGTTGTTGACCGTGATCTCCGTTCCGCGCGGGCAAGCCGCCACACTTTCGGAAACCAAGGTTCCGGCTTTCATCGTATAAACGGATCCTCGGACTCCGTCCTGACTGGTTTTCATTTTAAAGTTGGAAACCGAAACGATCGAGGGCAGGGCTTCCCCCCTAAAACCCAGGGTCTGGATCCGAAAAAGGTCTTTCTCGTTTTTGATTTTGCTGGTCGAATGGGGTTTGACAGCCAATTTGGCGTCTTTTTCGTCCATTCCTTCGCCATTGTCGGAAACGGTGATCTCAGACAATCCGGCTTCGATCAGTTTGATATTGATCCGGGTGGCTAACGCATCGATGGAATTTTCCACCAACTCTTTGACGACCGAAGCGGCGCGTTCGATGACTTCTCCCGCCGCGATCAGATCGGTGGTATGTTGATCTAGTTTCTTTATTTTTCCCATATTGCCCCTACTTCTTCAACAACTTTTGAATTTCGTCGAGTTTGTTCATGGCATCAAGCGGACTCAGCGAATACAAATCCAATTCTTTCAACTGTTTGAGTGCAAAATCTTCTTTTTCCGACCGTGAGTCATACAAAAGCGGCGGTTGGTAATTCTTGATGGAAAGCGTCTTTCCGTCAATTCGGTGATGCTGTTCAAGTTTTCTTAAGATATCCTCGGCCCGAAGAACGACATCCAGGGGAATGTCCGCTAGTTTGGCAACATTGATCCCGTAACTCTTGTCGATCGGACCTTTCAGGACTTTATGCAAAAAGACGATGTCGCCGTGAACTTCTTCCGCGCTGACATGGACATTGGTCAAATTGGCCAAATCTTTGTCCAAAGTGGTCAGCTCGTGGTAATGGGTGGAAAACAAAGTCTTGCATTTTATTTTCTCATGAACGTACTCCAAGATCGCCTGGGCCAAAGCCATGCCGTCATAAGTGGCAGTTCCCCGGCCGATTTCGTCAAACAAAATCAGACTGTTTTTGGTGGCTTGTTTCAGGGCATTGTTGACTTCGTTCATTTCGATCATGAACGTCGATTGGCCGCTGACAATGTCATCCGCGGCGCCGATCCGGGTGAAAACGGCATCAAAAATCGGCAGTTTCGCCGAAGCGCACGGAACAAAACAGCCAATTTGCGCCATGATGGCAATCAAAGCCACCTGGCGCATGTAGGTTGATTTACCGCTCATGTTCGGGCCGGTGATCAATAAGATCACGTCGTCTTGTTTCATGGAAATATCATTGGGAATGAAAGTGTCGATGAATTTTTCAATGACGGGGTGACGCGAACCTTTGAGTTCCAGAATGTTTTCGTCATTCAGTTTCGGACGGACATAGTTGTTTTCGTTGGCGATCCGTTGAAATGACAGAAGCATATCCAATTCTGACAAGATTTTTCCCAAAAATTGCAGGCTGGCGGTATATTCCTGACACCGGGTACGGATTTCGTTGAACAGTTTGATTTCCAGTTCCAAACTCTTTTCTTCGGCCCGAAGGATCATCGTTTCTTTTTCTTTGAGTTCTTGGGTGATGAACCTTTCGGCGTTGCTCAGAGTTTGTTTTCGGATATAACCCATCATTTCCTGAACCATCTGGCTGCTGCCTTTTGACACTTCGATGTAATACCCAAAAACCCGGTTGTATCCGACCCGAAGATTCTTGATGCCGGTGCGGTTGCGTTCTTTTTCCTCCAAGGAAAGCAAATAGTCCTTGCTATCCGCATTCATTTGACGAAGGCTGTCCAATTCTTCGTTGAACCCGCCCTGGATGACATTGCCGTCTTTCGCTGAAAACGGGGCATCTTCGGCGATGCTCTTGTCAATGATGTCATGCAGTTCCGAATATTCGGAATAATGCGCCGAAATATCGAAATAATCATTGATCTTTATTTTTTTAAGCAATTCGGAAATCTGAGGTACAACCCCCAGCGACTTCTTCAGTTGCAACAAGTCCTTCGGGTTGGCGCTTTCGTAAGAAACTTTGCCAACGATCCTCTCCAAATCATAGACCGATTCCAAAGCCGTTCGAAGTCCATCCGCTTCCATGAAGTTCTTCTTCAGTTTGTCGATGATGTCAAAACGCTTTTCGATTTTTTCGCGGTCAATCATGGGAAAGATCAAAGATTTCTTCAAAAACCGGCTTCCCATGGCGGTCACGCATTTATCGAGCACGTTGACCAGAGAATTCTTTTTGTTTTGAAAGCGAAGCGTTTCCAAAAGTTCCAAGTTTCGACGCGAAGCAAAATCGATTTTCATGAATCCGTTGGCATCGTATTTCACGACTTTTTGCATATGCACAAGATTTCGTTTTTGCGTTCGAACGATATAGTTTAAAAGCCTTAAAAAACTCTTTTCTTCGGCTTTGTTCAAATCCCGGCTCAGTTCCTTCATGTAACTTATCGGAGTTGTATTGTTCTCGATGGAGATCGTGATCGGAAAGAAACTGCTCAGGTTTCTCAAAACATGCATGTTAAAATCATCGCCGACGACGATTTCTCGGGTTTTGAGTTTCAAAATTTCGGCCGCCAAAATGTCTTCGTTCAGCGGCAGGCTGGTCAGGTAATTTTCCCCGGTCGCCAAATCGGAATAACTGAGAATGTAACGATCTTTGTCCACCGACAAGCTGCACAAAAAGTTGTAGCCTTTTTCATCGATGTTTCCGCCTTCGGTGGCCGTTCCCGGGGTGATGATCCGGACGACGTCGCGGGTAACCAAGCCCTGGGCCAAAGCCGGATCTTCGGTTTGTTCCACGATCGCCACTTTATAGCCTTTTTCATTGAGACGATCAAGATAAGCCTCGACCGCATGATAAGGAACTCCGCACATCGGAACCCGTTCTTTGGCGCCCGCGTCTTTTCCGGTCAGAACGATTTCCAGTTCTTTCGAAGCCACGATCGCGTCATTGAAGAACATCTCATAGAAATCGCCGAGTCGGAAAAATACCAGGGTATCGGGAAATTGTTCCTTGATGTCCAAATATTGCCTGATCATCGGCGTATATTGCGTTTTATCGATATTTTCATACATAATCGGTTCACCTTTACAAGAAATCTTAATAAAATTATAACATACATTTTTGAAATTCGAAAGCAAAAGTAAATTAGCTCCGGAACTTTTCAACAATTCATAAATTTCTTCGTGCAAAAACCCCAAACAAAAAAAGTAATCTCTATCTGGAGATTACTTTGCCGCCCTTGAGACGGGATTTTTCAGCGTCGAAAGCCATGAAATGGCTTTCCATGGAATAGTTTATGTCGGTGAGACCGGCAACGGATGATTCGAAAACCGCTCCGGTTTTGACCGCCTGAAGGTGGCGGACAAAATCAACCAGCATTTTTTTGTCTCCCCCCGCATGTCCGGAAAAATCCTCGGCTAATTTCGAAACATCGATGACTTCCGGGTTTTTTCCGAAAATCTTGATGATGATCTCGGCTTTTTCCATGTCCCCTTCAATTTCCCCCTTGGTTCCGTGGATCTTGAGACTGCGATGGATCTCATTGGAGAAAGCGGTCAGCGTTAACTGAGCCGTGGCTTTATTTTCAAATTCCAAATTGACGACTTGATGATCGCAGACATTGTTGTCCGAATGGTAAACGCACCGGCCGTAAACACATTTTTCATCGCGCAGCACCGCTTCAACATCCGGATTCAGCGTGAAGATCATCGCCCACATCGGATTCTTTTTATAAAAAGAAAGGGCGTTGAACGGGCATTCCAGCGAACATTTATAACAATAATTTGCGCTGCCTTCCGGAGCGTTTTCCGGTTTAAAATAACTGAGACTTCCAAACGAAGAAATGGCCGTCCATTCTTTTCCGATCAGCCAGCGAATGATGTCCAAATCGTGACAAGTTTTGGTCAGGACGATTGGTCCCGAGGTCTTCTCGTTTCGCCAGTTCCCGCGAACATAACTGTGCGCATAATGGTAATAACCGATGTTTTCGGTTTGGGACATGTTCACCACTTCGCCAATGGTTCCGGAACTGATGATCTCCTTAAGCTTTTGGTAGAACGGCGTATAACGCAAAACGTGGCAAACGGCAATTTTGCGTTTCAGCTGGTTGGCCTTTTCCAAAATTTCCTGGCAGTCTTTCCGGCTGGCAGCAATCGGCTTTTCCAAAAGCAAGTCGTACCCAACCTCCAAAGCCGCCAAAGCCTGGTCATGATGATCACGATCCATGGTACTGATGATGAGAATGTCTGCGATCTTGCCTTTTTTAAGCATTTCTCGATAATCAGTATAAAATTGGTCTTCACGCAAATGATAATTGTGAAGGATCAGGGGTTTTTTGGCGAGGTTGATCTCGCAAACCGCCACCAATTCCATTTCCTCGGGGTTCTCCATGATGATGTTTGCATAAGTAAATCCGCGGGAACCAAATCCCAAAATGGCAATCTTCGTTTTTTCCATAAAGTTTTTCCTCCCCTGGTTATTTTATTTCTGATTTTGAGGGTTTAATGTTGGTATCGATGCTCTTCCCAAACACAAAAAAACGATCAAACAAAAATTCAGTCACAAAGTTGATGACCATGGTTCCGAGCAAAACCACGTATTCATTCCAGCCGATATCGGTCAAAGCCTTTCCCCACCAAGTGGAAAGGGGCGTGAAAACCGCATAGTAAACAAATACTTTAAACATGGCAACGGGGACATTGTTGGCCGATTTGAAGGTAAACTTCCGGTTAATGGTAAAGTTCCACAAAACCGAAAGCGTGAGAGCGATCAGATACGCCGGCCAATAGGGCATATGCAATACTTCGTCCATGAAAGCAAACGATCCAAACTGGATCAAGCCGGCGGACAATGAAAACAAAGTAAATTTAATGGCTCTGATAAATTCTTTCTTTTTTTCGCTCATGATGTTTTCCTATTCTAGTCACGTCACATTTTACCATTCTTTTCCGGAAAAGACAAAGAAATAATGATTAATCGCCGAAAAAAACCGCAGGACTTGGCCTGCGGAATATTCACTTCGTTTATTTTTGGTTTTTTCGGATGACGTTCATGACAATGACAACCGGAGTACCGATCAAAATGGCTAAGGCTATCTCCAAAAACGAATTGGAAACGAATAAACCCCAGACATAAACAAAGATCGTGCCTTCCGGCTGAAAAGCGAAATCCTTCGCAAAGAAGAAAAAGCCGCTCTTCCAGACCAAATATAGCAGAGGTATGACGATGATGGAATGAATGAAAGTCACCGCTCCCATCGCAAAAGGAACCGAAACTTTGTCATTTTTAATGAGCTTCGTGAAAAAATTGTAGATGTCGCTGGCAATCAGGCCAATGAACATTCGTGGCAAAACCGAGACGATGGGATTCGTAAACGGCGCATAAAGGGAATATTCCATGAAACTTCTCGTCATGGATCCCAGCCCAAACACCAAACCCAAGATCAAACCGTATTTCCGTCCAAGCAGGATCCCGCCGATGATGACTGGAATGTGAATGATGGTGATTGGAACCGCAAAAATGGTGATATAACCTAATTGCGGTACAAAAGTCATTAAGATTATGATGGCTATCAAGATGGCCGCCAAAACCATTTTTCGGATTTCTTCGTTACGTGTTGAACGCTTGTTTAAATTTTCCATTTTTTCTCCTTTTTGGGCTTTAAAAAAAGTCCCGTAAGTTTTTTATGATAGTCCGAATAAGTCAAGTATGTTCCGTTTAAGGTAACATCTAGTCCAGGAATTCAAATTCGTATCCGAAGATGCGGACGGTTTCCCCGGTCTTTACTCCCAGTTTCCGAAGCGCTTCATCAACCCCAAGGGTTCGAATTCTCCTCGCGAATTGTTTTACGCTGTCATCATGATCAAAATCGGTGGCATCGAAATACTTTTTGATGGTGGCGCCGGTTACATTATATACTCCGTCTTCATCTTTT
>CAYQUB010000021.1:0-12048 GCA_964420625.1 uncultured Bacteroidales bacterium
CCAAAGGCTTCAACAAGGTCGAACTGGCAAGCCAGCGAAGTTGCGAATAAAACGTCATTGACATAAATGTTATAGCCGATCGCGTATCTTACCGGGTTCCAGGACAGAACGGTTCCGTTCAGCTGAACATTCTCCGGAAGGGTCAGAGCGGTGAATTGAACGGTTACCGGATCAGACAATACCGAAGTCGATCCGATGGCCGGATCTGCAGCAATGGCGCGAACTTGAATGACATGGGCGTTTCCGTCCAGATTCAATAAACGGAGGGCGTAATTGTAAGTGGTGGTATCCGGAACCAAGTCCCCGACACCGGCCGCTGCCAAAGCGCCGTCAACATAAACGTCATAGCTTGCGGCGCCTTCGACTTGTCCCCAGGACAGGATGTTGTTGGCGATGGAAGCGACCGGGCGGTCGATCTTCGGGGCTTTGATCGTTATGGTTGAAACAAACTGAACTTTAAAAGTGAGGGCTGCTAAATAGGCAGCGGTCATGTTTACGGCATCAAATCCGTTGGTAGCCGGGTTAGGCGCGCCTTCCGGCTGAGTAGGCAAAGTG
Organism: uncultured Bacteroidales bacterium; assembly: GCA_964420625.1. Taxonomy (GTDB): domain Bacteria; phylum Bacillota_I; class Bacilli_A; order ML615J-28; family CAG-698; genus UBA2253. The sequence goes on from CAYQUB010000021.1 coordinate 556, forward strand.
GCGTCAACGATGACTCCGCTTCCCGGATAAGCCGCGTTCCAAACCAACTTGATGGCGTAGTTTCTTACCGCGGTACTGGTCGTGCCCGGAAGAATGAAGAAGGCTCCGCCGTCAGGAACGACGGATTGGATGTCAGCCAATGGGCCGTGCGCGATGGTGTTGGCCGCATTCGGAATGACTAAGTCCCAAGTCAGGTTGGCGGCAGCCGTCGCTTCAGCGGTGGCTTTGTCAGCTTCGGTTCCCGCGACGCAAGCCGCATTTCCGAAGATGACGGTTCCGTCAGCTTTGACTTCTGCGGCCGCGCTGGTGGTCATGAGACGGGCCAGAACAAACTTGCCATCCGCATCGACGATGATGATGACGCCGTCACGGAACCAAGGCGTTCCTTTGTTCGGACTTCCGGTCGTGAAGGAAGCTACGACTTCAGCGTTAGCCGCCAAAACCGCATATTGCGCTTTGGTGAAATAATAAGTTTTACCAACATCGAGCCGAAATCCGGCTCCGCCGCCGGCACTGGAGAATACCAACGCGTCTTTGCTGTTTTCAATGACGGCGATGTTGACCGACGCGTTATTGACGGAAATCAAAGGCGCCACGTCGTTGACGATCAAGGTCGAGACTTCTTTGACTTCTTTTATGATCATTTCCACGGATGATCCGCCATTGGCAGGAAGAACATCGGTAACTTCTCCCCCAACAAAACCGTAATCATAGAAGGCCTTCATGGCTTTCAAAAGAACGGCTCCGTCCAATCCTTCCGGATAAATGACGATGTATCCGCCGGCCGGAACCAAATCGCCCAGTCCCGCCAACATGTCAGCGGAAGTCCAGGTCAATTCAGTGGTTTTGGCCGTTCCGGTCGCGTCCATTTCAAAAGCCGCACCGTTGAGAACGCGGATCAGCCGGACTCGGAAATAAGGATCCAATACGACGGTCACGCCTTTGGTCAGAACCGGAAGGGTGGTTTGCGCTTTGAAGAAATCAGCGGTATAAAGAATGCCTTTTTCGGTGGCGTTCATCGCTCCAAAGTTGGAAAGGTTCGGGTTCATTTCCAATCTTTGTTGAATTCCCAAAGTTTCGGCGAAAACCGAATCGGTCGGTCCGTACAATTCGATGTAATCCGGAGTCTCGGCTTGGATCTGAACCAAACGGTAAGCCGTGTCAGTGTGCCCGTTGGCAGTGACTTGGTACTCAACGACAAAATAATAATCATCGTTGACCGGATTCAGCGCTTGCTCGACGGTTACTTCATTGTCCGCCAGTTTCCAAGTGTTTTCCGCTCCGAGATTTTCTTCCCAGCGCGGATCGGTGATCGGCAGCGAAGTCTGCAGCCCATAAGCGAGCGTGGTTGTTTGATACCGATACATCTTATAAGTAACATTCGCAGTGATGTCGGTTCCTTTTCCGTCATTGGCGGTGATCCCATCAAGCGGATTGAAAGGATTCAGCGCGTCATGTTCGTTTAAGTAAACAACATTCACATAATCATTTTTCCAGGCCCCGTTCGCGGTTATGAACCGAGAACTTGGAACCGAGATGATCGGGAACGGATTGGCAGCGTCAAAAGTAGTTCTGACGGCCTGATCGCTCAGTTCCGGATTCAAAATGAACAAATCGCGGCCCAAAGCGTAATCCATTACGTCGTCGCCGTTTTCATCGCTGGCCATGATGTATCTGGCGCCCATTGAACGCGGCATGTCTGCCGAGTTAGCGATGCCGATGACGTTATCGCTGGCGTCTTTCCCAATGGTTGTCCAGTTCATGAAAATGAAGATGTGTCCGTTTTCCGGGACCCATTTGTTGATGTTGGCCAGCATCATTCCCATTTCGCCGGCGCTGTATTTGGCGTTGGACATTCCGACGGTAACCTCACCGACGGTTTCCGTCCAAGTTCGGACGGTTCCTGTGCACCAATCTACGGCTGGGATCGACACCAGATTGTTGCTCTCGTCTTTATAAGCCTCGCCGCTGTTCCAGTGGCGGACATAGACGATCTTGTTCGAGGAATCGGTGACCGCGATAACGTTCCAGCCCATTCCCGAGCCGATTCTTTCCGGAGCATATGCCAGGAGCCATTCCAGATAGTCTTTGGAAAGGACGTTGACATAGTGTCCGTCATAAGCGGAGTTGTAGCCGGTTCCGGTCACTCCGTTCAATACTTGCGGATTGTACAATGCTTCGTAACGGATGGTTTCTCCCTCAAATGAAGTCATTTCCGCGCGGGCATAACCCTCTTGGACGATGACGTTGCGAGTGAACGGAGTTGCTTCGTTTCCGGCTGCGTCGGACATGGTGATCTCTACGGTGTATTCACCAGGTACTTCTTTGTTGTAAGACAGAAGATCAGAAACGGTAAAAATGACGTTAACGCCATCAACGTTGTCAACGCCTTCCAATCCTCTGGTCAGATCAACGGTTTCTCCCGCGATGTGGATGACGTCAGAAACCGCGCTGGTCAGCATCGGGGCCAACACGTCGCTTTTCACCACGACGGTGATGGTTCCGGTAGCAAAATTACCGCTCTGGTCAGTCGCCTTCACGGTAATGACATAGGTTCCGGCGATACTCTTGTCATATCCGTTAAAGTCCGAGACTTCAATGGTGATGTCGGCAGCCGCATCAACGTCATCGGTGGCGGTCACGTCTTCAAGCAAATCAACGGTGGCGTTGGTCTGATGGGTGATGCTCGCGGTTCCGATGGTCAAAACCGGCGCAACGGTATCTTCGACCGGCGCTTCCGTTACTGTGACCGTGATGGTCTGGGTAACTGAGTTTCCGGCTTTATCCGTGGCCTTGACGGTTACGTCATAGGTTCCGACGACATCTTTGTCATATCCGTCTAAATCGGAAATTTCAATGACGATGTCGGCCGCGGAATCGGTGTTGTCCGTCGCGGTGATGCCTTGCAATAAATCGACATCTGCATTTACAACATGGGTAATCGTTGGATCCTCAATGGCCAGGACCGGAGCGACGGTGTCGCCCTTACATCCTACAACCAAAAAAGCCACAACGATTAAACATCCAAAAAACAGAATTTTTTTCATGTTTGTCATTAGTGTCCTCCTTCGTCTAATGCTAAACCTATTATATAACGCCAAACTTGTATAGTCAACTAAAATCGTGAAAAGGTTTACACTCGGTTAAAATAAAAGAATCTTGATCCAAAAAATCAAGACTTTTTTGCTTTTTTATCCAGTAAATATCGGGAAATGTTCATTTCCGGTGAAAACGACGTCACAATCGATTTCGTACATTCTTCGCCACGGCAATTCCAATTTGGTTATTTTCACAACCCCGCTCAATTCTTTCATCTCTTCGGAAATGAACTTTTCCAATTCTGCTTTGACGATTTGGGCGATCTCGCCGTTCTGGGACCCAACATGATAATAATCAAATTTCGGATGATGGGCCAAAACGTTTCTCATGATCCGTTGGCGCACGTAGCCGCAATATCCGATGTCTTCAACATATCGCGAGACCAAAAAATCCAAATGTTTTTGGGTTGGCCCGAATTGTAAAAAGGCAAAACCCTGGGCGATCGCGCTGCCGACGGAGTTGGAGATCGTGTTCCAACCGCCGAACCCGGCGATTTGAAGCAACAGTCCTTTTCCTGCCAGAATGTGGTAAATTTCGAGGTTGCTTCCGTTTCCGTAAGTGACGTCCCCAACGATGATCTCTTTCCCATGGGCTTTAGCGTATTCGAGAAATTCGGCGCTTTCGGGGGCATTTCTCAAAACGGTCAGGCCTCGGCCGGGCTTTTCTTCCCCAAACGAGGAAAGGATTCGATCCGCGGGGGCATTGACGAACAGTACCGCGTCGCATTCTGACAGCGATTCGACCGCGATCCCTCCTGCCGCTACAACCTGATATTTGACCATTGTGTCCAAATAACGGTCTTCGATCGACGGAAAGACGGTAGGCGAGGCCGGACTGGGATAGCGGATGAGAACTTTGGGCTGTTTTTGGAAAAACTTCCCGACCATCCGGCTCATCAACACACATCCGGTTTCGTCGGCTCCCGGGTACATATAGGCTTTGTTCATCAGCGATTGCGATTTGATAATGTTCCGAATTCGTTTTTGATCAACGGCCGTCCATCCGTATTGCGAAGAATCATCCTGAGGGATGGCCAAAAAATCAATGACTCCGGTCTTCACGAGTTCCAGACAGCGGATGTTGATCTCCCGGTTGGCTTCCCGGCGGGACCGGAAATCTTCAAGATACTCTTCCGGAATGTTCAGTTCTTCCAGTTCAGTTTCCTGTTCCGGAGAAATTTTCCCCAGCGATTTTAGGTCATTGAGATACCCGTAACGAAAGAGACTTTTTCCGTATTCCCCGCAATATGGCGGTTCCATTTCTTTGGAATTGTAAGTCGGACAACGCATGATCAGATGAAATCCGTAAATTGTCAGGTCCGGATTGACGGCTTTCACTTTTCTTAAGACCTCCAGCCGTTTCGAAAGAGCATCGACGGTCTTTTGATGCAGCCGCGACGGAACCAGTCCGCCATAAACCAAGGTATCGACCGCGACGACCAATCCTTGCGCCGTGGCGGCCTCGGACAGCAGCCAGGACGCCAAACCGTTAATGTCCGCGGAAACGGTGATGTTTCCCATTATGGTTTTTAAAGGCCGAAGGACGGAAACTTCTCCCTGATCAAACAATTGAAACGGAAATTCATAATTGCAGGGACGTTCATCCAAAGGAATATAGATTATTCTTTTCAATTTTGGCCTCGCTTCCGCCACCAAACGACCGCTCCTAAAAGTGAAAAAAGATAAACCCACGTCGTTATGGTCCCATTTCCGAAGCAGCCGGCTTTTTCCGGTTCCGGTTCCGGCTCCGGTTCGGGTTCCGGCTCGGGTTCTGGTTCGGATTCGTAACGATAGGCAAAGATTTCCGGATTAATTTCGCTGACCGGATTAATCGTGTTCAAACGATAATAAAATTCGATTTCAAAGGAAAAATCGGTCGGATCGCTGACGTTCATAAAGTCGCAAACATAACCGCGATAGTCTTTGATGGCGATTTCTTTGATGCCGTCATGAACCAAATAGAGCTTGTGAAAAGTGGCATCGGGATCATCAAAATTGACGATCGCCGAAAATCCGTTGAGCGTTTCATCCTTAAAAAACTCAACGGTGAATCCCGAAGGTTTGACTTTCACCGGGGTTTCCGCGAAACCGTAATTGGCCAGATTGATCCGCTTGGAAAGAAAAGTTCGGGTCAAGGTCGCGTCATTCTTCTGATAAGTGACTTCAAAAGATAGGTAATTGATCCCCGAGTTGATCAAACCGTCCAGAGAAAACAACGTTCCCGAAACTTCGGTTTTCTGTTCGTTCAAAAAGACGCTGACATCGGTCACGGTCACCCCTGATGAAGCTGTCAGTTCATATTCTACATCAACTCCGGCGGCGGTAAAATTCGTCAAAGCGGCGAATATGTCAACATCCGCCTGAACCAATAGCACGCCGTTGGCATTGTTCCGGTAAGTTTCTGAAGGCGAGTTAAGCATTACGAACTGGTCGTTTTCGCGAACCATCAGCTGAGTTGACCCGCCGCCATCAAAATTGAAGGCCGAAACGCAACCCAGGGATTGCATGACGAAGGCTTCTTCCCGGAGATCCGCTCCGGACATTCCCGTCTGACGGCCGTCAATGGTGGCCATGACAAAATCGCCTTCCGCCGTAAAGCCGATGGCCGATCTCGGGGCTCGGGTACTGGCAAAACTGACGCTTTGGTCCCCAATCTCCTCAAATCCCAAAACGGCGTCGTCCTTCAGGGTTTGACTGCCAACCCCGATGATGTTGTCATACCCGTTGTTATCGCCTTTCAGGTTTTTTTGAACCCGGACATAAGGATTGGTTTCCAAAAGAGCAATGATCTTTTCGTCATAAGTCACGATGACGAGCTGGCCATCCAAAGCGGCGGTGTTGGCAGCCTCGCCAGTGACCTGTCCTTTCAAAAGCAGCGACCCGTAATTCAGACTGACGTCCAGATGATCAATTCGAAAATATCGGGCGCCGCTGACCACATAAGGATACGAGCTCTGATAATAGATCGCCGTTTTCCCAACGCTCGGGAATACATTGATCCCATTCAACGCGGTTTCCCTTTGGATCCGCGTTTTCGCCGCGTCGTAAATGCTTAAACAATATTGACTTTCCAAGACATTGGTTTTGGAGGTTATGAAGGCAGTGCCGGAATCCGCGAATCCGAGCGAAAAATATCTGGGAAGCGAAAAATTGGTCGGTTTGACCACGTCGCCGTTTTGAACCAGCGCATTGACGGGGGTTTTGGTCGGCGGATCGTAGTAATCGCCGTTGATTCCCGCGAGCACCTTGTATCCAGGTTTTCTCGCTTCGAAATCTTCGGCGAGCGCCATGACATTGCTTCCTTGGATCCCGGAAGCGCCAAGTTTGCTCCAAGCCACGATTTTGACCGGGGCGGCCGCGGCTTTTTTTACGTAACTGATGTTTTGGCTTCCCGGGGTCCCCGCGTCGTTGAGGGTGGTCGCGGAAAAATTTTCATAATAAAGCCCAACCGCCGGACTGCCATATTTGAGCGTCGCGGTCTTGGAGAGATCCAAAGCCGAAACTCCGACCGGAAACGAAACTGACGCGAAACCGATGAACAAAAGCAAAAGCAGAAAAACCGGAAATGGTTTTTTCATTTTCGGTCCTTCTTTCTGACGGTGAAGCCCACTTCAAACATCCGTTTCCAAGGCAGGTTCACATCGCTGATCTCAAATCCGTCATGAATGCTTTGAAGGTGCTCCGCCGCGAACTTTTCCAATTCCTCGGAAACCATCCGGCTGGCGATCCCGATTTTTTCTTTGACGTTAAAATAATCCATTCCGTATTCTTTGAGTCTTTCGGCAACTTTGCCCCGAACGCTGCCACAGTATCCAGCGTCTTCGAGATATCGTTTCGCTAAAAAAACCTGATGAGATTCGGTGTTTCCGGAATAAAGGTAGGTCATCGCCTGACTGATGGTCGTTCCCAGCGAATTGCTGGAAGTGTTCCAACCGGAATAAGCCGCGACTTTCATGGTTAGTTCTGCCGATTCCAGATAATTGATCAAGTCAAGGGATCCGCCGTTCAGATAGACCAGATCCGCCACCCCTACCGGGTACCCCTGAGAAATCGCATGCTGTGCAAAAACCACCGCTTCCGGAAAATTGCAGAGGACATCGACGTCCCGGCTCGGAACATTGTTCGGATGGGGAATCATTGTCGTTGCTCCCAAGAAGACCAACAAAACCAAATCCGCATCCGCCAGGGCCGGAACGGTGATCCCTCCCGCGGCCGCGACCTGATATTTTATGGTCACGTCAACGTAACGGTCTTCCAAACAGGGGATGACAAACGGTGTCGACGGCGAAGGATAATGAACATATACGGCCGGTTTTCGGCCGTGAAAATGGTTGAGCATCCGCGCAACCAAGATGCACCCGACTTCATCCGCGCCCGGGTACATGTAGGCTTTGAGCATCAGTCTTTTGGCCCGGATCACATCCCGGACCCGTTCTTGATCGATCGCGGTATACCCATATTCGCTGGCATCATCCTGAGGAATGACCAGGAAATCAAAAACGCCTTTTTCAAGCAATTCCAACGTCATGATGTTCATAGAACCGTTGATCTGACGACGAGTAAGAAAATCAGAAAGGTATTCTTTTTTGATCTTCAGTTCCGAACATTGTTTTTCCTCATCCGGAGTGAGGATCCCCATTTGTTTCTTGTTTTTATAATAACCGCTCAAAAAAATCTCCCGGCCGCATTCTTTGTAATAATCGGGTTCTTCGTCATTGGAATTTCCCGAAGGACAGCGCATGATCAGCTGAAACCCATAAACGATGAGATTCGGATTTCCGAGTCGGATCTTTTCCAGAAATGACAGCCGTTTAACCAATTCTTCTTGGTTGAGATGATGCAACCGGGACGGAACGATTCCTCCGTAAATGAGCATGTCCACGGAAATGACCAACCCGTCTGCGTCTTTGGTTTCCTTAAGCAGAAACTCTTCCAAGGCTTCATGATCCGCGGGATTTTTTTTGACTCCCATGATGGCAAGATCGGGAACCACCAGATTTAGTTCGCTCGATTTAAATATTTCCTGAGGAAAATCATAATTGCAAGGACGTTCGTCCAAGGGAACATAAACAATCTTTTTTTTCATGAGATCAGTTCATACCCTTTCCCGGATGAATGGAGACGAATTCTCCGCCGTATTCTACATTTCCCGGCTTGACGGTGATGGCGTTTCGGTCCGGGCAGATCATTGAAGTCTGACGTGCAGCCACGAAAGGAACCTTTCTGATTTCGCCGTCGATCTCCCGATACAGGAAAACTTCTTTCCATTCGGCTTCCGAAACCGTCGCGTTGGTGTTTTGAGCGGTGAAGCCTTCGTTTCCGTACTGGTCGATGGAATTGACCCGTTTGAATTCGGCTTTCTCAGACCCGTGGCCTTTGGAATAAAACAGCGGGCTGTAAAAATCCGCGGGCCGCCCGTTTTCCAATTGATAGCCTTGGCGCAATGCGGTATTTTTTTTTATCTTCGTCGGCTCGATCACTTCGATCCGAAGCTGCAAATAGTCTTTCAGCGGGCTGTAAACGCTCATGCGAATGACATCGCCAGGAAAGTAATAATAATGCAAGTTCCTTGGATCGCTGACATTCCAGGAATTGATTTCCCGGCGGGTGACATTGTTGTTGATGTCTTGCGCATCGCTGTAGATGTACCGCCAGAAAGGCCGGTATGCAACTTTGGGACTGGCAAGATCCAGTTCCGCTGAAGTATCCGCATTAAGGTAGGATAGATTGAGGTTCAGTCCCGCATCGCTTTCTTTGGAACTTTTTCCTCCCATGTAAATGCTCGGATTATCCATGTAACGCCCTTTGTGATCCAAATTGAATCGGACCGGATCCGGGGTAAACTCCCCAAGCCGGATCACGCCTTCAATTCCCAGCCATCGGTCAAAGGATGAGAATACTTTCCGGTACCAAGCCCCTAAAAAGCATTTCGGCGTCTCTCCGGGAAAAATCTCCTCCGGGATCGGTCCTGAATATATCTTCGGATTTTTGAAATGGCTGATGTCGGTGTTGCGACTGTCGAGAGTCGGAACGACTTGAATGGTTAAACTCATAAAACACCTATTGCTTTCCGCTGAAAAATGTAGATCATCAATCCCAGATACATCCATCCGGAAACCGAGAAAATTCCCAAACAGCCTTTTTCGGGTTCAGGTTCGGGTTCGGGTTCAGGTTCGGGTTCAGGTTCGGGTTCGGGTTCAGGTTCGGGTTCCGGATCAGGAATTTCATCATCCGGTTTGGGATAATCAAAATCAGCGGGATCGGGGCGGGATTGACTTTCCGGATCAAAAAATCCCAAGCCGATCAGTTCGCGGCTGATCTTGATGTCCAGGACGTCAACCAGCCGGTCGATCTGATTCTTAAAAATGGTTCGCACCGATTCTGATCCGATGTATGGCGTCAAAACCGATATGAATTCCAATTTCGCCATCAGGTTTTGGTAATCTTCCGGGTTGTCACAAGGCATCGCTGACGCTTCCCCCAAACTAGTAAGAAACAGGTCCTGATTGGGCTGTCCATCCATCGCCAATGTCAGATAAGCGGTCAGGTTTCCCAAAACCGCAGAAACCACGACGGATGTTTTTCGAAGCGGCGATATGGCATCGGTTCGAAAAACCCCGATTTTCAGAGATTGGGAAACGTCGTCGAGGCCAACCACGTTTTGGCTGGCGAAAAAGGCCAGACCGGAACCGATCGAAGTGGCAATCATTTCTTCGTGATTGACCAAGCAAGAATAACCATAATAAGTCGGAGCGATCCCCGAGTCCAAAAAGGCCAGATTCCCAAGATTGTTTTTGATGGCGGCGGCGTCAGCCGCAACGGCCTGAGCGCTTCCGGTATAAATCATCGGGCACAGCATGTCAACATAACCTTTTTTCACCCAGGTTTCCCAATCTTGCATATAAGTCGCTTTGGCGTAATTGATGCTCGACACCACATCCGCGGAAACGACGATCTCCGGCCGGAGATTTCGTAGCGCCTTGGAGAAGCGTTCTACCGCTTTGGTGATGTTTCCCTGACGCCAGGCATTCCATTTGGCCAAATTGGCGCTTTCGAGAATGAGCGTCCGGACATCGCCGGTCAGACTGTATTCTTGTTTGAATTTGTTTTCCGGATATTCCCCATAACCGCTGTCGCGGATCGTCGACCCGGAATAGTTGTTGTCATAATAACGAATGTAGTCCAATTGGATCCCTTCGAAATCGTATTTCTCGGCCATCTCCAGAAAGACTCCTTCCAAAAAACTAAGGACTTCCGGATTGGAAGGATCAAGATAGTAACTTCCTCCGTATGGGTTGGGATGGAGCGTCAATCCTTGATAATTCTCCAACAGCCAAACATCTTTGACGGCCGCGGATTTGTGTTCGGAATTTCCGGCGTTGAAGGTATGGCACCAGGCATGAACGCCGATGCCTTGTTTTTTACATTCCCCGATCAAGGCGGCAATGTAGTCATTTCCATATTCTTCGCCGTAACTGAAAGCCGAAACCTGGGGATGGGTCTCCAAGATCTCGGAACGATAACTGACATATCCGTTCCAGTATGTTTCCACAAACAGGGTGTTAAAACCCAGATCCTTGACTTCTTTTACAAACAGTTCCAGATTCTCCAAGTTGTTTTCTTTGATCCCGGAAGCATTCGGACGGTGCCAAAGGGCCCGGATCTCCATGTTTTGCGAGTAAGAAGTCCGGAAAATGACCTCTTCGGTCAGAAAGTCCGTTTCTTTGGAAAGGACCGAGACTTGGGTGATTTCATCGGCGGTCGGGGTTTCCTTCGCCGCAATCGCCTCGATCTGGGATATTTTGGCGGCTTCCGAAGCAATCAAGGCTTCGATGGCCGCGTCATCGATCAGATATTTTCCGGTTTTCGCCGCTTCGTGATTTTCCATGGCTAACGCCAAATTTCGTTTGGCCAAAAACATCGGGCTGTCTATGGCATCCCGGGTAATCAATATTCTTTTAGTCGTCCATTCGATGGATACGATGTCTCCGACCTTGACGTTTTGAAGAACAACTTTTTTGGTTCCGTGACCGGAAATGACATAACCTCCGACTTCCATGGAAACGTTGGTAGCGCATTCGGTTACGAAATGGTCTTTATTGACCGCGATTTCGTATCCCCACTGGTTCGCGGGCGACCTTCCGGTTTCGTTATAGCTGTAATAAACCAAATAGTTTTCTTGTCTGACGATGTCCTTTCCGTTCAAAAGATCATCCATTACGACATCTGAGGCGGCCGCCAATGCCCCCTGGGAAAACATTATTGCAGACATAAGCACAAGCATCGGCAACATTTTCATGATTCGCTTCCTTTTTTCTAAATATTTTTTCGGATGATTAATTATAACATAGCCTCGGGAACTTGTATATACAAACAAAGCGTCCTTTTGGGGCGC
>CAYQUB010000022.1:0-11886 GCA_964420625.1 uncultured Bacteroidales bacterium
GTTGATACCTTCATCAACCCGTCGGCCGTCGCTCGCACTCTGAAGAAAGTGATCGTCACTTTCTAAGTATTGAAAAAGATTAAGTTGATAAGTCGAGGAGCAATCCTCGACTTATCGCTAATCCCAAGGAGGCAAGAATGAAATTCGAGAAACTTTACAACAGCAAATTTTATGCATTTTTTGAAACTTTGTATCGTTTGATCGTTCTCAACTTCATATTTTCGATTTTTGTGGCCTTGGGATTGGTCGTTTTTTCCTTCATTCCCGCCGCGGTCGCTCTGATCGTGGTCCTTCGATCGATGAATCATGAGTCGGAGTTTCCGCTGGTAAAAACTTTTTATCGGGCGTTCATCGCCAATTTTAAGAAAACTTTGGGCCTCTCCGGCTTTTTTCTGCTTTTGGGAGCGGTTTTGAGTTTCAACACTTATTTCTTCTATTTGGGGTTTTTGGAATACCAGGCCCTGGTCAATGAATTGATTTTCAATTTTTCCCTGATATTGGACGGCATCTTCATCATTTCGCTGATCAATGCCTGTTTCATCCGGGTGTATTTCCCGAATTTGAATAATCGAAAGACCATCAAATATTCGTTCGTTCTGCTTAGGGCCGCGCCGCTTCAGTTCATTTTGGTGTTCGCGATGGCGATCCTGTCCGTCTATGTGATCTACAACATCCCGATCATTACTTTGGCTTTTTGGATGTCTCTTTGCTTTTATGTGATAAACCGGCTTTTAAAGAACAAATATGAACGTTTGGTCGCCTCCGGGGTAAAATCCCAAGAAGCGATGGATTTCGAGAGGTGAACATGAAGAAAAAAATAGCTTTGCTTGCTTTGATTTTGATCCTTGGAGCCGGGGCGTATCTGCTGATCGACGCCATGGATGTTGAAGCGGCCACCGTCAAACCTTATGCGGGGTCGGTCTATGACGAGATTGGTTCATCCGGGGAAAACTACGCGGATTATCTGGCCGACCATCTCGCGGAGGCTGCCGATTCCGACTTGACCATCGAGGCCGCATCCGGCTATGCCTATTCCGATCCGACCGCCGAAGACCTTCCTTATGCCTTGGAACGGGAAGCCAAAACCGGTTTGTATGTTCCCGAATTGGGAAATGTCAGCTGGTGGGCGGAGATCCCGGAAACCGGTTATTATAATTTGAAGATCGAATATTATCCGATCGAAGGCCGCAGCGCCGAAATAACCCGGGGTCTGAAAATCGATGACGAATACCCTTTTTCGGAAGCCCGGTCCTTTACCCTTCCGCGGATCTGGGAAGACGAATATGACGTTTCTTTGACCCACGTTTCCGGGGAACATGACCTGAAACCGTCGCAGTTGGAAAAAGAAAGATGGAATGTTTTTCCGATCCGCGACACCGAAGGATTTTACCGCGGGGTTCCTTACTTGTTTTATCTTGAAGCCGGAACCAGAAAAATAACCATCGCGGGAAGCCGCGAACCGTTTGTCATCGGCCGAATCTATCTGTATCATGAAGCCGAAGAACTTGATTATCAGGCGATTGAAGCCCTCTATCAGGCCAACGATTATCCGGTAGTCGGGTCCGCAAGCATCTCCGAGACCGGATTCGTAAAAGTTCAGGGGGAGAGTTCCTTCGAAAAATCGACTCCGATCCTGGCACCGGTCGCCAATTGGAGCAGTTACCGCGTTGACCCATACGAAAAATTCATAACCAGATATAACACCATCGGCGGAACGACCTGGCGGGTGGCCGGCGATTGGGTAAGCTGGCAGATCGAAGTTCCGGCTTCGGGACTTTATCAGCTGACTTTCAAAGTTTTGCAAAACTACCGTCAGGGAATGTACAGCACCCGGATCCTTACGGTCAACGGTCAGGTTCCGTTTTCGGAATGTAGAAACATCCAATTCAAATATGACAATGATTGGCAAAACGTGACCCTCGGAAGCGAAGACCAGGCTTATTGGTTCTACCTTAACGAAGGGACCAATGTCGTTTCCTTGGAAGCCACCATCGGCGTCTACGCCGACATCGTGAGAAGGACCGAACAAACCATCGCCACTTTGAATACCCTGTATCGCAAAGTCGTGATGATCGCCGGGGCCACTCCGAACGAATATCAGGATTACCTGCTTGAGGAACGCATCGACGGCCTGTATGAAATGATCGCGGGAAGCATATCCGAACTCCAATTCTGCGTTGACGGCATCATCGGCATCGCCGGGGAAAGAAGCACTTTGGTTTCCAGCTTTGAAAGAACGCTGTATCAGCTGAAGAAATTCCAAAAGAGCGAACAGAACATTCAGACCGGGCTGACCGAATTGGATGACAACATCGCTGCTTTGGGAACTTGGGTCATGACCATTTCCGAACAATCGCTGGCGGTGGACTGTCTTTACGCTCATGGCGAAGATGGCGGACTTCCGAAAGCCGGAACCAATTTCTTTCAAAAATTTTGGCATGAATTGGTCATGCTTTTTGGCAGTTACGGCGCCAACACTTCTCTGGAAAGCAGTTTAGCCGTCGACGGGCCGACCATCACGGTTTGGATCTCCTCCGGCCGGGATCAGTCGCAATTGCTCAGACAGCTGATCGACGATTCTTTCACTTCGCAGCACAACATCAATGTAAAAATAAAACTTGTCTCGCCAACGGCGCTTCTGCCGGCGACGCTTTCCGGAAACGGACCGGACGTTGCCATCGGCGTTGCCCAAAACATACCGGTCAACTGGGGGATCCGCAATGCTTTGTTGGATCTGGCGAAGTTCCCCGATTATGAGGAAGTCAGCGGCTGGTTCCATGAAAGCGCGGTGACTCCGTTCGTTTTCGGCGATTCCGTATACGGACTGCCCGATACCCAGGATTTTCTGGTCAGTTTCGTTCGCACTGACATTGTCAGCGAACTGGGATTGGCCGTTCCGGAAACCTGGGACGAAGTCATCGACACGCTCCCGAATTTACAAAGACAATATTTGGATTATTACCTTCCGAACACCAAGGGGGCTTTGACGACGCTCCTTTATTCGATGGTCGTGCAAAAAGGCGGAAATTTATATAATGAAAACGGATCAGAGACCGCTTTGACCGAACCGAATGCCACCGAAGCGTTCATCGATTTCACTACTTTTTTCAGCGACTACGGATTTGCGATCAGCGCCAACTTCCCGAATCGTTTCCGAAGCGGCGAAATGCCGATGGGAGTTTACGGATTCTCGCTTTACAACACTTTGGCGGTTTTCGCTCCGGAGATCCGCGGACAATGGGAATTCGCGGAACTGCCGGGATACGAAATTGACGGAGCCATAAATAATGCCACGGCTTCCACCGTTTCCGGAAGCGTCATTCTGGCGGATACCCAAGAGCCGCAGGCCAGCTGGGAATTTTTGAAGTGGTGGCTTGGGGAAGAAGCCCAAACCGGATATGCCCGGGGAATGGAAGCCATTCTGGGAGCAGCCGCCCGTTATCTGACCGCCAATCTTGAAGCTTTCGAAAAACTGCCTTGGTCAGCCAAAGACTATGACTTGCTGACGGCTCAGAGAAACAAAGCCGTCGGGGTTCCGACTTATCCGGGCGATTACATCGTAGGCCGTTACATAGACAATGCCTTCCGGTCGTCGATCAACAGTCACATCAACCCTCGCGACAGTCTTTATGAATATTGTGAAAAAATAAACATCGAATTGGCCCGAAAACGGGAAGAATTCGGTTTGGATGAGGAGTAAATCATGGAGAAAACAATGCTTGTCCAAAAGAAATTGACCCGCCGGGAAAGACGCCAAGAATTATGGAAAGAGATCAAGAAAAGCAAAGTATCTTATTCGATGATCGCGCCTTTCATGCTGATCTTCTTAACCTTTACCGTTCTTCCCGTCATCATGAGCTTCTTTCTGAGCTTTACTTCCTTCGATATGCTTCAGGCCCCGAAATTCATCGGGCTGGATAATTACATCAACTTATTTTTAAACGATGAGGTTTTTCTGATCGCTCTGAAGAACACTTTCATTTTGGCGATCATCACCGGACCGGTCTCTTACGTCATGGCGTTCGTGTTTGCCTGGCTCATCAATGAGCTGCCGAGAAAGATCCGCTGGTTCATGACTTTGATCTTTTACGCTCCGTCGATCAGCGGCAGCGCTTATTTGCTTTGGCAATTGATTTTTTCCTCAGACATGTACGGAGTTCTCAATGCGGCTCTGATCAACCTCGGAGTGATCAATTCCCCGATCCTCTGGCTGGAATCGCCGCAATATGCCTTGCCGATTCTGATCATCGTTCAATTGTGGCTGAGTTTGGGAGTCTCGTTTTTGGCTTTCATCGCCGGGCTTCAGACCGTTGACCATACGCTTTATGAAGCGGCGGCGATCGACGGATTGCGCAACCGCTGGCAGGAACTTTGGTTCATTACTCTTCCCCAAATGAAATCGCAATTAATGTTCGGCGCGGTCATGCAGATCACCAGCGCTCTGGGGATCGCCACGGTTTCGATCAGTTTGTTGGGATTTCCTTCGGTCGAATATTCCGGACATACCATCGTCACCCATCTGATGGATTTCGGTTCAACCAATTCGACCCGTTTGGAAATGGGATATGCTTCCGCCATTGCGACCGTTTTGTTCTTCATCATGCTCGGGTCCAACCTGATCGTCCAAAAAATCATCCGGAGGGTCGGTTCATGATAAAGAAGAAAGAATTGAAAAAACCAATGGATCTTTCCTCCGAAGAACAGGAAAAAATGGTCCAGGACCTGAAAACTCAGGAATTGCAATGGTACAAGGAAAAGACCAAATTCAAAAAATACCGCCGGGTCCGGCTGAGCCGTTCTCTGGGCGGAGACATCTTCGTGGCCGTCATTCTGATCGCTTTCGGGACGTTCAGCGCTTATCCGCTGATCTATACGGTCTGCAACTCTTTGAAAGGACTGGACGAGATCTTCGTCTTTCCGCCGCGCCTGTTTCCGCGCAACATCACTTTCCGGAACTTCGTGGATCTGTTCAACCTGATCGGCAATACCCAAATACCGATTTCGAGGTATTTCGTCAATACCCTGACCATCACTTTGTTCGGGACCGCCGGTCATGTCCTTTTGTCTTCGCTTTGCGCTTATCCGCTTTCGAAACATAAGTTCCCCGGCCGCCATCTGATCAATCAGCTGATCGTTTATTCGCTGATGTTCAGCGCCGCGGTCACCGCCATCCCGTCTTACATGATCATCAGCTGGCTGGGGCTGATCGACTCGCAGCTGGCGATCATCATTCCGGCGTTCGGGTTTACTTTGGGAATATTTTTGATGCGTCAATTCATGAATACCATTCCCGACGAACTGCTTGAAGCCGCCAAGATCGACGGCGCCAACGAATACCAGATTTTTTTCAGGATCGTCATGCCGCTGGTAAAACCGGCCTGGCTGACGCTGATCATTCTGCTGTTCCAATCTTTGTGGGGGACGGACGGAGGAGCTTATCTGTTTACCGAAAATCTCAAACCGCTGACCTATGCCCTCAGCCAGATCGTGGCGGGAGGGGTGGCCCGAACCGGAACCGCCGCCGCCGTCACCGTCATCATGCTGATCGTGCCGATCACCGTATTCATCATCAATCAATCGAGGATGTTGGAGACGATGGCGCATTCGGGGCTGAAATAGGAGGCGGAAATGAAAAAAATAATGACCTTCCTTTTATCGCTCGGGCTGATTTCTTCGTTACCGTCGGTTGGTCTGAACGCCGCTTACAACTACAGTCCTTTGGGGGACGTCATTGCCTCCGCGGAAGCCCTGATCGCCGCCCGGGCCGTTGATTCTTCGAATCTGACCGATGTCAACGGTCAGGACGCCAACCTGACTTTGGGAACGCTGGTCGACGTTTGCAGTTTTGAAGACCGGATTTATTTGGTTGACAACAGTTCCAGCGCGGTCCATGTTTTGGACGGCCAGTACCGGTATCTTTGCAGTTTCGGAACGGAAGACGGGATCGGAAAACTCAACAAACCATCGGGAATCTTTGTCACCCCGGAATTTGTTTACGTGGCCGATACCGAAAATTTTCGGATCGCGATTTACGATCATGATTATGGTTACGTGAAGGAGATCAATACTCCGAACGATCCGACGTTCAAACAGACTCCGGAAGACCCGGAAGGCTATGATTTCAAGCCTTTGAAAGTGGCGGTCGACCGAACCGGACGGGTTTATGCCATCGCCGACCAAATTTTCGAAGGGATCATCGATTTCCACCCGGCCGGAAGTTTTTCGCGATATGTTGGGGCCAACACGATCACGCTTTCGGTTTGGGACGCTTTCTGGCTGAGATTTACTTCCCAGGAACAGCGTCAGGCCCAGGGTTATCGGCTGGCGACGACTTTCCTTAATCTGAACATTGACTCCAAAGGCTATCTCTACACGCTTTCCGATGTATCCGAAGGAAGCAAAGTCATCAAAAAACTCAATTTCAAAGGCATTGACATTCTGAGCCGGAACGGCTATGTTCCGCAGATCGGAGATGCCATGACCATCGGGGACAGCCGCGAAGCGGTTCCGACCGGACCGAGCCAGCTGATCGACATTGATCTTAACGAAAACGGAACTTATTGTGTTCTTGACGGGGTTCGGGGCCGGATCTTTACCTATGATTTTGAAGGAAATCTCCTTTATATCGGCGGACAGATCGGAAACGTCGGCGGGGCCGTCAATAATCAAAGCAAGCTGTTTTTAAGCCCGGAAGCGCTTTGTTATGATGACGACCGGATCTTGGTCGTGGATTCCCTGAACAAAAACCTGGTCGTCTTTGAATATACCGAATTCGCATCTTTGGTCAATGAAGCCACCCGGTTGTATCAACAAGGCGATTATCAGGCGGCCGGTGCGGTATGGGAGCAAGTCTTGGTTCTCAACACCAATTATTATCTGGCCTACGCCGGCATCGGGAAAGCCCAGCTCCGGGACGGCGACTACCGATCCGCCATGGTCAATTTGAAACTCGGTTACGACGAATACAATTATTCGCAGGCTTACCAACAATATCGCTACGATCAGCTGACGGTCGTCTTCCCGTATGTTTTGGGAGTCGTCATCGCCGGCGTAGTTTATCTGTTCATAACATCAATCAAAAAATCGGTTGCGATCGCGAAGAAGGAGGAAAAAGATGAATAGCGAATCCAAAAAGATCCGGATGTTCGCCGGCTTCGATTTCAAAAAATCGATCAAATCCTTTTTCCGCGACGCCTTCAGGATGCCGGTCTATCTTCTGACCCATCCCATCAAAGGATTTGACGAGTTTAAACGGGAACACACCTCCAAACAATACGTGGCCGTCTTTTACCTGATCATGATGATCATCACCCAGATTTTGGCTTTCAACAACAACGGATTTTTGGTCAATAATAACAACCCTGACGATTTCAACTTGTTTCTGACCATGGCTTTGGTGCTGTTTCCGGTCTTGATCGGAACGATCGGGAACTGGTCATCCACCGTCTTGATGGACGGAAAAGGAACCATGAGCGAAATATTTCGGGTCATCTGCTATTCGTTTTTCCCGTATGTTTGGCTCGGGCTTTTCGCCACCGCGCTCAGCAATTTCATCACCATCGACGAAATTGTCTTCTTTGAGTTCTTTACCATTTTGGGAGCGGGGCTTTTGATGTACATGCTGTTCTTCGGGCTGATGGGGATCCATGAATTCGGGCTTTTGAAGACGATCATGATGATCGCGTCGACCATCGTCGCCATCGCCGTCATCCTCTTCATCATGCTGCTGTTCTTATCGCTCGTTCAACAAGTATATGATTTCCTCGCTTCCGTTTACCGGGAATTTGTGATGAGGTTCCTATGACCGAAAACAAGCCGACTTGGGGGTATCGTCCCCTGCCGTGGCCAAAAAACTGGATCGCGGCCTGCAAACAGAATTTCACGGAGTATTGGAAAAACTACCGCTTTCCCTGGAAAAAACTGCTGATCCTTGGGGTGCTGGCTCTGATCGTCCTGACGGTCTACTTGGCCGTCGTCTTCAACCAGATCACGGTTCCCGCCCGGGAAGCCTATGACAAGACCGGTTTCGTGGAAGCGACGGAATACATCGACGCCAACGGAGCCGAGACCGTTTTGGAAAACGGAGGATACAAATTCGTGATGAAAAACAGCAATACGACTTTTTCCGTCACCGACAAATCAACCGGAGAAACCTGGAAGTCAAACCCCGACACTTTCGCGGCCCGATTTCTTGACACCATGGTCGTTTATTGCGCCGGTTCTTTGGGGGCGGCTTCCGCCATGAGCGCTTATGAACAGGCCGTCAAATTTGACGACTACCTGTTTCGGGTAACCGACGATTCCGTGGAGATCCTCTATGAGATCGGCGGAAAGAAAGGCGTTGACCGGACCGACTTTCCGGAAATCATATCCGATGCCCGGATGCAAGAAAAGATCCTTTCCAAACTTGAGGAAGGCAGCACCGCTTACCGGCGGGTGGCCGATTCTTGTTACATGCAAGGCGATCTTCAGGGCGAAACCGTCTGGAAACTGAAAGACGGCATCACCGGCGCCATTCTGAACCAGCTGTACCAGATCATGTATGTCCAGTGCGGTTATACGAAAGAAGATCTGCAATATGATCTGGACGCTTACAACGTCGTCTATGAAGATACTTACGCGTATGTTGAGATCGCGGTCCGATATACTTTGACCGAAAAGGGGTTCGAGGTCCGTTTGATCAATGATTCGATCTACGAAAAAGAGAAGTTTCCTTTGGTCTATGTGGATCTGCTGCCGTATTTCGGCTGCGGAAGCCTGACCGACACCGGATATGCCATGATCCCCGACGGCAGCGGCGTTTTGATCGATTTCAACAACGAGCGGGCCTTCGGAGTGAAATACCAACAACGTGTTTACGGAAAAGAACTGGCGGTCAATCGGCCGGTCATGGAAAACGAAGCCGAGCAGATCAGCCTGCCGCTGTATGGGATGCGCCGCAATGATCAAGGATTCATCGCGGTGGCGGAAACCGGAGCGGAAATGGCGCTGATCAGCGCCAATGTCAGTTCCGTCGACAACCCTTACAATCAGGCTTATTACCGTTATGTTTTCCGCGAAAGCGAAGTATTCGACTTTGCGGCCATCAGCAGCACGACCTCCATCGTCAAATGGACGGATTGGTATTGTTTGTCTGATTTCACGGTCGGCATCATGTTCGTTCACGAAGATGAGGGAAGTTATACCGGGATGGCTCATCTTTATCGCGATCATTTGATTTCGGAGGGGGTCCTTTCGGATAAAGACGAAACCAATTCTCCCGTATTTGATCTGACGTTGCTCGGGGGATACATGTCCGATGAAAATTTCATCGGCATCCCTTATCGGAGAGTCCGCAGTCTGACCAGTTCAAAGCAGGTCCGGCTGATCGCGGATGAACTGCTTTCTTCCGGAATAACCGAGCTTAACATCATATACAAAGGCTGGGGCAATGACGGCCTGAAATCAACCTATATTGGAAACATCGACTTTGAACCAACCATTGCCAGCCGCCGGGAATTGCGAGAACTGCAGGTTTATTTGGCCGCCAAAGGGATCCGTTTTTTTCCGGAAGCCTATTTGCATACGGCGTTTACCGGCGCCGGTTTCAATGAAAAAGAAGATGCCATCCGCGATGTGTTCGGAGAAGTGGTGGCCAACCATGCTTACAATGAAGCGTTGCTTTACGCCGATGCTTCGACTTTGGAAGAATACACTCTGAAAGCCGTGACCATTGATGAAACGCTCAGCCGTCTTTCTTCGGCTTACAACAAATTGGGGTTCGCCAACATCGCTTTTGGAGATTTCGGATCGAAGATGTACGGTTCTTACGAAAAGAAAGATACGATCCTTCGTCCCGAGACTCTGGGACTTTTGGAAGCCGCGGGAAACGAACTGGCGTTTGACGGGGTTTTGATCAGAAACCCGAGTCTGTTTGTTCTGAAGTTCGCCGACGTTTTGACTGATCTTCCGACCTACGGGACCGATTACCAGATCGTGGCTCAAAGCATACCGTTCTATCAGCTGGTTTTGAGCGGATATCTGGACTACAGTTCCGATTCGTTCAACCTTGATGATCAATATACGCTGCAATGGCACAAAATGAAGGCCATCGAAACGGCGTCCAACTTCAACATGACTTGGAGTTATCAAACCACGCTGGTTCTGACCGAAACCGAATATTCGTATTATTATTCCACTTTCTACCAAAACTGGCTGGACAAAGCCGTGGCGGCGCTTGGGGAAATGGAAGCCGCAGGCATATATGGCACGTCCCTGGCATCCCATGATTTCCTGAAAACCGACGGCAGCGTTACCAAATCGGTTTATGAAGACGGGACCGAAATCGTGTTCAATTACGGAATCAGCGATTTTGTTTACGGCCTGATCACCGTCTCTCCGAACAGTTTTGAAATGGTGAAGGAGGGAAATCAATGAGCATTGTAAAAACCAAAAAACCTCCGAAATTCGTCTCGGGTCCGGAAAGCGAAATGATCCGCGTCCGGCTCGAACAAAAACAAGCCGTTCTCGAATCGGCTTTGGAAAACGTTACGAGATGTTACATCGCTTGCGTTCAGAAGAAACAAACCGAAAAGAACCGGAATTTCCGGAAGGTCTTTGCGCTGAGCCGAAAAATGGAGCACGCGAAGATCCGGCTCCAGCGAGTCAACATCGGGTTGATCCGACTTGAAGAAGGCAAATACGAAAAACTGAACTTCTTTCAGAAGATCACCAAGCATTTCTCCAACCTTTCTTACCGAACCCAAAAAGAGATCTTCGGAATCTTGTTTTTGCTTCCGTGGATCGCGGGGTTCTGCCTTTTCTTCGCCGTTCCGGTCGGCACCACCGTCTGGTGGAGCCTGAATGACATGACGATCGCGGAAGGCGGGGGATACGACTTCGTTTTCGCGGGATTCCAAAATTACCAAGATGTTTTCGGAAGCGAACTGCTGGGGGGCCTGACAATGTATGAAAGGCTGTCCCAGTCCATTCTTGACATTCTGGTCGATCTTCCGACCATTCTGATCTTCGGTCTTTTCATCGCGGTTCTTCTGAACACCAAGTTCAAGGGCAGTCAGCTGGCGAAAGCCATATTCTTCATTCCGGTCATCTATAACATGACCGTCATCAACAACACGCTGTCCGGACAATTCGGGACGCTGTTTCGCTCCGACTTGGATCAGGGGTTCGCACTTTCCCAACAGTTCTCCGATTTTGTGATGCAGATCGGGATCGGAAACGGATTGGTGGGATTCTTGACCGATGCGGTCAACCGCATTTTTACCATTGTCAACAAATCGGGAATTCAGATCCTGATTTTCATCGCCGCCCTGCAATCGATCCCGGCCCATCTTTATGAAGCGGCCAAAGTCGAAGGCGCGACCCAATATGAAATGTTTTGGAAAATTACGATCCCGATGATCTCGCCCATGGTTTTGACCGCGGCGGTTTATACGATCGTTGACAGTTTTGTTGGTTCGGGACTCATGCAATTCATGACCGTCAATTCGCAGGGGACGACAATGTCCACGAACCGGCCCGGCCTGTATTCGGCGATCTCCATTGTTTATTTCCTGGCCAATGCTCTGATCATCGCCATAATCTTTCTTTTGATGAGAAAGCGGGTGTTTTATTATGACAAATAATCTGAGAGTACCGCTGAAAGAAAAAATCAGCTTGGGACTGAAAAAACTGAGAAGATCCGCGGCCGAAGCGGTCTCGACTCCCGGAAAACGGAAGATCCTTCAGGAACGGGTCATGGGACATGCAGTCTCCTTCCTGAAATACATTTTGGTCATCGGTCTTTGTTTTGTCATCCTATATCCGATTCTGCTTCAGTTGGCAGTGGCGTTCCGGGCCCCGTCGGATGTAGGATGACAAAACACACCACCAAACACACCCAACACA
>CAYQUB010000023.1:0-11739 GCA_964420625.1 uncultured Bacteroidales bacterium
CCTATATCCGATTCTGCTTCAGTTGGCAGTGGCGTTCCGGGCCCCGTCGGATGTCAACAATCCGACCGTTCTTTGGATACCGGGAGAGTTTTCGCTGAAGAATTTCGAAATATCGATGATTGCTCTCCAATACTGGAAAGCTTTGAAAAATTCCATTCTCATTTCGCTCGGAGTTACGGTCCTGCAACTCATATCCACCTCCTTGGCCGGGTATGCCTTCGCCAGACTGAAATTCCGGGGAAGCGGGATCTTGTTCGGACTGGCTTTATTTACCATTGTGGTCCCTCAGACCGTCATTTCGCTCCCGATCCTTCAAAGCCTGACCAAAATGGGAATGGTCGGAAAACCGATCACGCTGTTTCTGATGGCCGGACTGGGAATGGGGATCAAATCCGGAATTTTCATTTATCTGTTCAGACAATTCTTCCGGGGGATACCGATCGAGTTGGAAGAAGCCGCCTATGTTGACGGCGCCAACGTCGGCCAGGTCTTTGCCCGGGTCATGCTTCCGAATGCGCGCGGAGCCATTCTGACCGTCGCCCTGCTCAGTTTCGTCTGGCAATGGAACGATTACTATTTCACGGTTCTGTTCGTAACGAGGAGCAACGCGGATTTTGTGACGCTGACGACTCAGCAGGTGGCGGTTCTTTGGGGTTTGCAACAAGCCCTGACCGACGCCGGCGTTTGGAGCCTGATGGGTCAAAACATCACGTCGAATCCGTTATTTTCTTCGATGATCTTGAATACCAGCGGAATTCTGGTCATGCTTCCGCTTTTGGTAATGTACTTTTTTGTTCAGAAATTATTCGTGACCGGAATCGAAAGATCCGGAATCGTCGGATAAAAAGAGAGGAAAACCTATGAAAATCAAAAATCTTTTATTAATGTTGGCCGTTTTCGCGATGGGATTCGTGCTGGTTTCATGCAAACACGACGAACCGCCGGTCGAGGATCCGACCGCTACCTTGTCCGTGGCCACCGGAAACGTGACGCTGGAAATCGATGCCACCCATCAGATCGTTCCGACCGTCATTTCCGAGACTGCCAATCTTGAGATTCAATACTCTTCAAGCAATGCGGCCGTGGCAACCGTCAGCGCTTCCGGCCTGATCACCGCCGTTTCGGCGGGATCGGCGATTGTCACCGTTTCTTTGAAGCTTCTTCCGAACGTCAAAGTCGATGTGGCCGTTACCGTCGAGGAAGAGGACGATCCGATCATCGAACCGATCGTTCCCAACATGATGGGACAAGATTTCATCATCATGGTCAACAAAGCTTCATCCACCGACCCGCGCAGCGAAAGCTACACCGGCAGTTGGAAAGCCGAGAAGATCGCCGCCATTGACGCCACCGAAAAGAAATACAATGTAAAAGTGGTTTACGAGACTTATCCCGCCGATGCGGTTTGGGGCGGAGGGCGCGAACGCTACATCACCACCAACTCGATCAACAACACTCCGCAAGCCCATATTTATGAAATGCCATCGTATTCGATCGCGGTTTTGGCTGAAGGCGGAGCGATCCTGCCTTTGGATGCTTTGATCGAAAAATACGGAAACGAAGGCTATTGGCCGGAAAAAGCCGCCTTCGGGACCGTTCTTGGCAAACAGTATGCCTATGACGACGGCTATCCTTTGGTCGGCCAAGGCCTATATTACAACATCGATCTGCTGGAAAGATATCTGGGAGAAGGCCAGGGAACGCTGCCGAGCGAACTTTGGATGGCCGGCGAGTGGGACTGGGAGGCTTTCCAGACCATTTGCGATCAGTTGCTTCCGAGCATTTCTGCTTTGGAAGTGGAAGGCGCGGCCGTCATGGGCGGGCGTCCGTACAACTGGCTGTACCAAATGTTGGGAGCCAATGGCGTTCATGTCGTCACTTCCGAACTTAAATCGGAATTGGCCACTCAGCCTTCGATCGATACCTTTACTTTCTTAAACGGTCTGTGCAGCACTCCGGGCATGTGGGAATATGAAAGCGCGGCTTTGTCCAATGCCACCTGCCCGCAATTCAAAGGCGGAAACATCGCTTTTCACAACGGCGAACCTTATTGGCTGTATGATGCCACCAAATGGCTGGGCTACACTTTCCGGATGGGATTTGTCCCTTATCCGACCGGCCCGAATACCGCCGCCGATCTAAGCAATTATTATGTGAATGAAGTATACGGAAAGACCAGTTACATGGTTTCGTCTTCTTATTCGCTGGACAAAGTTCCGGCCGGATATGAAAACATTGCTTTCCACGAAGAAACGATTTTCCGGATTTGGGCAGACATGCAGTATTTCCCGGCCATCGATCCGGAAACCGGTTATGTCTCGACTGCCGAGATCGTCGACGAATGGGTGTTCACGACTTTGGAACTTTATTACAGCGACGCCAACAACTATGTCGCGATCGACGCTCACAAGTCCATCATGTTTAAGGGATATCCGGATTACTTTTACAGCCTATACTGGGCCCGAAGCCAGGATCCGATCAAATCATTCATGCTGGAACTTCAGACCGCCATCATCAGCGGATCGATCCGCGATGAAATGATCGACTTGGTCGCCCGGATCCATCAGGAGTTCCTTGACACCTACGTTAATTTGGGATTGACCCCGGATCATTACAATTAATCAAAAAAAATTATCCATCCAAACGGGTTTGTTGTATAATGAACAAATAGTTTTTTATCCAAAAAAAAGGAAGACACCGTCATGAAAAAAGGTAACATTCTAATTTTGATTTTTCTGATCGCCCTGCTTTCGGCGTGCGGACCGACGCACGCGGAAGAGCTCCAATCCATCATGGATGAAGTAGTCATTCCGAAAGAGGCGGCGGAAGATTTGGACTTGCGGTCTTCCTATACTTTGGGGACGGTAACGGCGGCCGCGGAATGGCAAACGACCGATCCGGAAGTCATTACCTCCGAAGGCGCGATTACCATTGCGGAAGACGACCATATCACCACGCTCATCCTTCGGCTTTCGATCGGGGATGAGTTCCTCACCAAACAATTCTCTGTTACCGTGAAAGGACGGGTGAGCCGTTTGCAATCAATTATGGATTCCATCGTCATTCCGGAAGAAGTGACGAATGATCTTGATCTAAAAACATCCTACGCCTTAAACGGAATAACCGCTGATGCCCTTTGGCAGACCACCGCTTCGGGAATCATTAGTGCCGATGGCAATATTCAGGTCACGGCCTCCGACCAAAGCGCGACCTTGATCCTCACCCTGACTTCCGGTAATCTTTCTTTGACCAAACATTTCAATGTGGTTGTCAAAGGAAGCGCGGACTTCCTGCTTTTGTACGCCACTTTTTCCAATCAAGTCCGATTTGCCAGTTACGAACTTAGCGAAAATGTGGCTTTTCCGTCCTCCTACGTTCAGGACGGAAAAACCGTTTCCGCGGTCTGGAGTTCCGAAAACGAAAGCGTATTGGAAAGCAACGGGACCGTTCACCAATCCGATCGCGATGTTTTGGTGAGTGTAACGGTGACGCTCGTTTATGGAGCGGCTACCCGAACCGAAACCATTGATTTCACGGTTCTGGCCGATCCAGCCTCCCTTCCGGTCAACTGGTGGCACACGGTCTCGGTATGGAATGACGCCATCACCGGCGAATCCGCCGATCCGTCCACCCCATCCTGCTTCGCGGGAGCGGTGTACCGAAAAGTCGTTTCCAGCAAAGATTACTGGCTGGGAATCGAAGCGGTGGTGACCATTCCCGATTTCATTCCCGATCCCCTGCGTTATGATGACGGGAAAATGAGTTATTATCTTGACAATGCTTCGCTTTACATGGGCGGTCATGCCAACTATGAAAGCGACGTCGGCCTAACCTGGGCGATCGGTTATCCGGACAGCATCTCGACCGCTTATACGCGGAGCGGGATCTGCTTCCGGCCTTTCTGGCGGTACATCACCAGCACGGACAATATCTATCGCAACGCCGATGTCTCCGACTTTCAATATTATTATTTTCCGGGGGATAAGATCCGCATGAGCGTTTTCAGCCCTAAACCCGGATACATGCAAATGCGGATTGAATTATTGGAACCGACGACGCACGTAAAATACGTCAATTCCCGTCTGGCTTATAATCTCGGGGAGGATTTCAACCGGGTTTTTACGACCGAATTGTTTCCTTCCGGGGGAATGGGAGCCATAAAAGCGGAATTTAAAAGAGTCAATGCCATTGATCAGGTTTCCAACGAAGGAAAACCGACTCTCAATACCAACGCGGTCGTGGATCATGCGGTTTGGCACGAAGTCTATCTCTATCGAAAGATTGACGGAGTTTTATACAAAGTTCCGATGACTTCGGCCAGAAGCGCTTCGATGACCTGCCCGCTTGGAAGCAATGTCAATGGCGACTTTAGCAATGCTTTTGCCATTTCTTATAACAATGTTGATCCGAGTCTCGGCGGGGAAGAAGTAACCATCGCCCCGAACAACGGAACCGGGAAACTGTATAATCTGGTCGCCGTCATTGCCAAGAAAAAAGAAGAATTTTAGGAAAAAAGCCGCGAAGCCATGGAAAGAAAAAGCTTAACGGAATCCAAGAGCCTTCTGGTAAGGCGGTGGAACCGGGAATTCGGGGACAGTTATCCGCTGTCACTCCGGCTGATCAAAGAAAAATTCATTGATTCCCCCGCCACCGTGGCCGAAGCCGCCTTCTCGGATTATGAAGGCGAAGAGTTGGTCCGGACGCTGGTTCTCAAATATTACCGGGGAAATGACCCAAAATACCTGGGATCGGCTTTCGTATCCTTCATATACGTGAACCCGGATTTTCGAAACCGGGGGTTGGGAACGGAACTGCTGAAAACAGCGGAAAGAATTTGTCTCCGGGACCGTAAAACCAAACTGACGATCGGAGGAGATCCGGGTTGTTTGTTTTCGGGAGTATTCGTCCTTAATAATCCCAAAACGCACCAGTTCTTTTTGAACCGGGGGTATTCATATCTTTACCGGTGCTATAATCTTCGCTGCGATTCGAAACCCATTCTTTCGGTACAAGACCAAACATGCAAACGCCTGAAAACGCCGGAAGAGAAACAAGCCGCCTTGCGATTGATCAAGGAGAATTTTTCTTCCCGCTGGCTTGACGATGTGAAAGACGCGGATCCCGAAGAGTTCATCGGGCTTTTCGAAAGCGGAGAAATCATCGGATTTGTGCGGATAAGCCATCCTGATTTTCGGAAATTGGCCAACAGCACCAACTTATACCTGCGTTACCGTTGTCTGGGCGGCATCGGACCCTTGGGTGTCGTTTCGAAACGGCGGGGACGCGGTTTGGGCGAATTCATGGTCCGTTACGCAGTCGGAGAACTCTTCGAAATGGGTTGCTCCGATGTCATCGTCGATTGGACCGGATTAATCGGTTTTTACAAAAAATGCGGATTCGGCGAAATATCCGACGAATTTGTTTTATACGAACTTCAATTGGAAACAGGAGGAATGGGCATATGACTGTCCCAATTTATCAAATCATCGAAAAAGACCTTCGGGTCGCTATCTTGGAGGGAAAACTGAAACAGGGGGACTTAGTTCCGAGCGAAACCGAATTGGCCAGCAAATACAATGTAACCAGAATGACGGTCCGCCAAGCCATCAACAATTTGCTGGTCGACGGCTACATTTACCGTCACAAGGGACGCGGAACTTTCGTCACTTTCAACAAAAAGGAAGTGGACCGCGAAGAAAAACCGTTCTTCAGTTTTACCAACGAAATGAAAGGGATCGATGTTCCGGTCACGACTTCCGTGCTGAAGTTCGAACAGCGCACCGCCGATGAGATCATCGCCATGCGTTTGCAGATCCGGATCGGGGATCCGATTTATTACGCGGAAAGGCTTTATCACGCGAATAACACGCCGCTGGCTTACGAGCGGGTCTATTTGCCCATTGCCATGTACGGCGATCTGGCTCCGGAAGTTTTCGGAGATTCCTTCTACGATTACGTTCAGGACGAATTGCAATGGAAGATCCGAAATTGCGTTCGGGCCATTGAAGCCCGCGGATTGGCGGCCAATGTGGCGGACCTCCTTCACCAAAAAGAAGGCGAACCGTCTTTGTACATGAGCAGCGTGACTTATCTGGACAACGGGCGAGCATTCGTGTATACGCGTTGCTACTTTCACGCGGAGCATTTCCGGTTCAAACATAACTTTTCAAGGCGGGATAGTCTGTGATCATAAAAAATGCTCAAAACGTTTCTCCGGACGGAACGGTTTGGATCGAACCGCGGACTTGCGAACCGATGCGGATCTATGGATTCAACTGGCTGAAAACGGACGGAGTATACCGCCGGCTGCCTTTGGCTTCGGTTTCCGAGATCGCCAAATCCTGCCCGGTCATCAACAACCTGGCCGAGAAAACTTCGGGCGGGCAGATCCATTTTCGGACGGATTCCAAAAAAATCGCGATCCGGGCGCAGATGAAAGAAAAACCATCGATGTCGGGGATGACGGCCGTAGCCCAAGGCGGTTTCGACTGTTACGCCGGAAATGATTACGATCATTTGCTTTTTTACAATACGGCCCGGTTTGAGCTGGATAAAACGGAATACGAATTCATGCTTTTCGAAAACGAACCATCGATGAAACTGATCGTCATCAATTTTCCGCTTTACGGAGGGATCGAGAAAGTGCTGATCGGTTTGGAAGCAGAAGCTAATTTGGAAGCCCCGGAACCGCTTGATCCCGAAAGGATCGTCATTTACGGAACGTCGATCACCCAAGGCGGATGCGCCAGCCGGCCCGGACTGTCTTTCACCAACATCCTGAGCCGCCGTCTGAAAAGCGAATTTCTCAATTTCGGGTTCTCCGGAAATGCTTTCGGGGAGATCGAGATGGCCAGAATTTTAGCGAAAATTGAAAATGTGAAACTGTACATCCTTGATTATGAAGCCAATGGCGGGACCAACGGAAAGTTGGCTCTGACACTGGAGCCATTCATCAAAACGATCCGAGCAGCGCATCCGTTCGTTCCGATCGCCGTTCTTTCAAGGATAAAATATTTGTTCGACGACCTTCATGAAGAAATGGGAATCCGCCGCCAAGGCATTCGCCAATTTCAAATTGATACTGTGACCAAACTCCGAAATCAAAATGATGCCAAGCTTCATTTTATTGACGGTTCGGTTTTGCTTGGAGATGATTACTCGGAATTTACGGTCGACGGCATTCATACGAACGATTTGGGGTTCATGAAGATCGCGGATGGCCTGGAAACGGAAATTATTAAAATTCTAAATGACAGCAGAGGTAATAATAAATGAACAAACTATTAAATAAACTGAACAGCAAAAAAATGTGTTTGATCGCCAGCCTTCCTCAGAATTCTTATGAACTCGCGAAGATTGCTTGGGAATCGGGAGCTGATGCCCTCAAAGTACATATCAACATTGCTCTCCACCGAGCCAGCCAGAATCATTTTGGTTCGCTCGAGGATAATAAAGAAGTTTTCGCCCGGATCCTGAAAGATTGCCCGGTTCCAGTCGGAATCGTCGGAGGAGAAGAGACCGCAGCCGCCGAAAAAGCGCTGGATGATCTGGTGAAAATGGGATTTGATTTTGTTTCGCTCTATGGCCATCATTCGCCCGCATCCCTGGTCATGCGCGATGACATCAATAATTTCTTCGCTTTCAATTCGGAATATTCTTTTGAAGAAATGCGTTATACCGCCAATTCTTTCGTCGCGGACATGTTAGAGCTGTCGGTCGTCGCTCCTGCGAACTATGGGGAAAGACTATCGTTACGTGATCTTGCTAAGTATCAGTACATCGCCTCTTTCTCAAAAACGCCAACCATCGTTCCGACTCAAAAGGTGATCCTGCCTTCGGATGTTCAGGCTTTGTACAAGACTGGCATTAAGGCCGTCATGGTCGGAGCCATCAGCATGGGGAAGGAACCTGAGACCATCAGCCGGACTTTGAAAGCTTTCCGAAACGAGATCGATAAACTGTGAAAATAACGGTCATCCCATTGGACAGCCGCCCTTGCAATACCATCTGGATGAGGGATCTGGCCCAATTGGCGGGGTATGAGCTGGCGATGTATCCTCGGGAAAAGTGCGGCAACCTGCACCAAGGCGCGGATCCGGAAGACGAGTTAAAATGGCTTGATCAGGAGATTGGGGATACCGATTACCTCATCATTTCGGCGGACGGACTGTGCAGCGGCGGATTGGTTCAGGCTCGTTTGGGTCAGATCGATTTAAGAACCACGCTTAAAAAGCTGGAAGTTCTTTCGCGTTACAAACAACATTATCCGAATTTGCGCATTTATCTTTTTGATACCATCATGCGAACTACCATCACGGCTTATGGGCCGGACACGGAAATATATTGGGGAAAAATGAACGAGTTTTCTCGTTTGACCGGCCGGGTCCATTTCTTTCATGATCCGGAAGAAGAGATGAGACTTGAAGAACTGAAAAAGGAGATCCCGGCAACGATTCTGGAAATTTTTTTGAAGGCCAGAAGAATCAAACACGAACTGAACAAGTATTTTCTTGGGTTGGTCAGCGATCGGGTTTTGGATTACATGATTCTGCTTCAGGAAGATGCCATGCCTTACGGAATTCAAAAAATCGAACAGGAGATCCTTCAAAAGGCGATTGCCGATCAAAACTTAGGAAACCGGGTCAAGTTTTACAACGGCACCGATGAAGGCGGCGTAGTCTTGCTCGGCAAGATCCTGATGCAAGAAAAGGGGATTACCCCCAAAATCTACCTTCATCTTCCCGAAGCGGAGGCTTTAAAAAAAGTAATGCTTTTTGAGGATCAGCCTTTTTCGGAAAACTTAGCCAACATGATGGAGACGATGGGGTTTTTGAAAACCAAAAAGGCCGATGAGGCCGACTTCATTTTGTCCGTGTACGCGGAAAAACCGAATGTAAATCTTAACATCAACACGACCGAGCCGATCCTTCCCGAGAAGAACAAACGGTATTACGAGTTCATCCGAAAGATCGATGCTTTCCTCTACTCGAAGAAACCGGTGGCTTTGGTCGACCTGTTGTTCCCCAACGGCGGATCCCCGGACCTGCTGTCGGATCTGGAGTTCTCCAAACTTAAAACCTATTCGGCTTGGAATACGGCTTCCAACGCCATGGGATCGGCTTTAGGCGAGATCGCCAGCCATTTGGTCAATCCCCAAAACCCCAGCACGAAATTTCGGGACGAACGTTTCTTGGATGACTGCCTTTACCAATACACGGTTCGGCGGATCGTCAATGAAAAGTACCTGAAGCTGGGCTATAATGTTTATGATCTTGGGCAAGGCAGCGATTTGGTACTGGGCGAGATCAAAACGCTGATGGACCATCACGGCGGTTGGCTCGGGAAGCAAAACTATCAGATCACTCTGCCCTGGCAAAGGACTTTCGAAGCGGAAATAGAAATAGAGGAAAAACATGAAATATGACGTGATCGTCTGCGGGGCCGGTCCCAGCGGAATGACGGCGGCCATCAGCGCCCGCCGAAACCAAGCTAAAGTGCTTTTGCTTGAATCCAGCGGACTTCTGGGCGGAAGCACCGTTTTGTCATTGGTCAGCCCCTGGATGACTTTTCACAATAACGGCGAACAAATCATCAAAGGCATTGGCGGGGAGATCGTTTCAAGGCTAAAAGACCGCGGCGAAAGTCTCGGCCATATCGCTGATCCGATCGGATTCGCGGATTCGATCACGCCGATCGACATTGAAGGCGTCAAACAGCTGTTCTTCGACTATGTCTCCGAAGAAGGAATCGATTTGTTATTGCATGCCTTCGTGTGCGAAGTAAGGAAAGATAAAAACATCATCAAAGGGGTCCGCGTTGCCACAAAAAGCGGCTTTCTGGACATTGACGCCGATGTGGTGATCGATGCGACCGGCGATGGCGACGTTTGTCATCTGATGGGATGCGAAACGATGTTCGGAAGAGCAAAAGACCATCAGGCGCAGCCGATGACGATGCTGTTTACTGCCGATGATGTTGACACAAACGAACTTTCGGATTTTTTGAAGGCCAACGCGGATGACTGCGTGATGGCGAAAGATTATGATTTTCGATACCTGGCGGTCAGCGGCTTTTTCAAAAAAGTGGAAGAAGCCAAAGCCAACGGCGATTTTGATCTGATTCGGGATCGGGTCCTGATGTTTCAGGAGATCCGCCCCAATCAAGTCGGGATCAACATGACCCGGGTTCAAAACCGGTCGGGGATCAACGTCAGCGATCTGACCAAAGCCGAGATCGAAGGCCGGAAGCAAATTCAAAGAGCTTTCCAATTCCTGAAGAAGTATATCCCCGGTTTTCAAAACAGTTACATTCTCCGGACGCCGTCGCAGATCGGAGTCCGCGAGACCAGACATGTGATCGGCGAGTACGTTTTGACGGCCGAAGACATTTTGGACCAGAAAGAATTCGAAGACTCGATTTGCCTGTCCGGGTTTCCGATCGACATCCATTCCCCGAATGGCGACGAACTGAAGTTTTTTGATCAAAAGGCCGATAAAGGTTATGAAATACCAATGCGCGTTTTGATCCCGAAGAATTCCGAAAACCTGATCGTCACCGGACGCTGCGTCAGCGCAACGCATGAAGCCTGCGCATCGCTGAGGGCCACACCGTCGGTCATGGCTTTGGGAGAAGCAGCCGGCGTATTGGCAGCTTTGGCGGCCAAGAAGAAGACCTCACCCCGGCAGGTTGATTACCGCGAAGTTCAGTCGGTTTTGGAAGCTCAGGGCCAATTGGTAAAAAAAGCAGGCCTCAAAAAAAGATTTTAGCGTTGGCTAAAATCTTTTTATTTTGGTTAGTCCGGGAAAGTTTATAACTGAGTCGTCAAGAAAAGCGGGAGCGTCATGTGCGAGATCTGATCCTGAAGTTCCTCGATCTCGTCGATGTGACGGTCTTCATCGCTTAAAATGTGTTCCAGAACTTCGCGGGTCGCAAAATCCTTGGCTTCTCCGGCTTGAACGATGGCGGCGTTGTACGACTTGATGGCGCCTTCTTCGGAGAAATGGTCGCTTTCCAATTGTTTCGGAACATCGCTTCCGATTTTGATGTCATGCAATTTGCTGACGGTTGGGATCCCGTCCAAAAACAAAATTCTTCCGATCAGGATTTCCGCGTGCTTCATTTCATCAATGGCGCGTTTCTCGAAGTATTGGTGAAGTTTTTCATAACCCCAGTTGGCGCTCATTTCCGAATGAACGATGTACTGGTTGATGGCGCTGAGCTCATCGGACAGCAGGGCGTTTAAAGTGACTAATAATTCTGGGTTTCCTTTCATAAAAATTACTCCTTTCAAAAATAATTTAATGGCAACGGAACCTTATTCCAGCCCGACCAAGACATCGGTTCCCTCAATCTTGACGGGGTAACTGCGAAGGTCATGGACTTTGATTCGAAAGAAAAGCATTTTGCCTCCCATGGCGGCTTTTCCCGTTTTGATGTCAAAGACGGAACCATGCTTGGGACAGATGATCAGACCGCCGTCCATGGCCCCATCAAAAAGAGAAGCGCCCATATGGGGGCAACGATTGTCCACCGCATAAAAAGAATTGTTCACATTCGCCAAAAGGATCTCTTGGCCTTCGAGAATTACTTTCTTTTTGGCGCCAACGCTAAGTTCGGCTGTTTGGGCGGCTACAACATACCTCATGAAAAACCTCCTTTCGGTAATCTTTTAGATTTAAGAAAGGAGGTTTTTCATGAGGTATGTTGTAGCCCCCCAAAAAACCAAACACACCCAACACA
>CAYQUB010000024.1:0-11641 GCA_964420625.1 uncultured Bacteroidales bacterium
CTATAAATGAACTTAGGCTTTTTTTCTAAGTGTCCATTTTATAGGTTCTATTTTATTTAACAGAGCCTTTTTATTTATTTTTTTATTCATTTGGGGTCTCATAGAAAGTTTTGATCTTCTTGAGGGCTTCGCAGTAGACCCTGAGGATCGTCCCCAGCGGTTTTCCCATGTATTCCGCGACTTCCCGGCGTTTCATGCCAAAGACGGTGGTCAGACCAATGACCATGTATTCGGTCTCGTTCAAGATCCTTTTGAGATCGATCTGATATTCAAGCATGATTTTTTCATCGAACTTTCCGGAATCCAGCTGGAATTCCTCCATCAGTTCCACGTCCTTCTTGGTCTTGACGAAATCCAGAGCGGTGTTTTTCGCGATCTTCATCAGCCAGGCTTTGAAATTGGAATTGTATTCCAAAGTTTGGATGTTGGTCCACATTTTGATGAATGTGTCCTGAGTAAGGTCCTTGGAGGTCTCCCCGTCTTTGGTGATTTCGTGGATCTTCGAAAAAACCAGTTTGTAATATTTCGCATAGATCTCCCGGAAGGCTTCCTGATTGTGCGTATACAGCTGATTGACAAGCTCTTTTTCGGTTTTCATCTCTTAACCCCCAAAGCCTTTTCCGATCTTCATCATTCCATTATTTTTTTGACGTATTTCGAATCCAGATTATGGGCATCGAGAAGCACAAAAACATCCAGGCTGTTGAAAGGAACATCGATGAAGATGTCCTTTCCGAACCGGGCTCCGATCCGAACATAGCCTTTGACTAAGGGCGGCAGTTGTTTTTTGGCCAGCTCCGGATCAACTTCGTTTTCGGGAAGCAGATCCGACCGGCGCTGATGCGGTCCGATCGCGGGAATGTCCTTTTCGGCCAAGTAATGGTAATAAAGATACGAAAATCCGTGGCGGTAATCCTCGAGATTCACTCCCAAGAATGAAGCCGTCCCGAACAGATACTCGATTTTGTTCGCGGAAGCATAAGCAAAGATCCCTTTCCAAAGCAGCATGATGACGGTTCCGTTCCGGTAATCCTTTCGAACCACCGCCCGTCCGAGTTCCATGATGTTTCGGTCTTTGATCGCTTGGATGTCATATTCATTTTCGCTGATGAATTTCCCAAACCGGGCGATGTGTTCTTTCCGGACCAGCCGGTAAGTTCCCGCGATGACGTTCGCCGTCCGGTCGACCACGATCAGATGGTCACAGAAAGCATCGTAGCGATCGGTAAACAGACCGGTTTCGTTGGTATTGTTCGCGTTGTAATAAAGCAGCAGATCCTGATAACGCAATCTCAGGACTTCATTAAGTTCGGCTTCGGTTTTCACCAAACGGATCTCGAAGTTGTTCGAAACCATCGGGGAAAAGTCCGAAGCCTGATAATTCTCGTTTTTCATTGCTTCATTATACCTCAAATCATCGGGCTTCTCAAGTTCATTTCGAATAATCCCGCTTTTTCCGAAGATTCATTTTTCCGTCAGTTTCTTTCGATGGACCGGCCGGTAGGTCAGAATGCCATCAATCCGCTCGGAAGCAAATAGAATGACTTCGCGGACTTTCGTTTGCAACCTTAGCGGTTCTTCGGCCTTCAACCGGGCTTTCCTAACCAGGGTAACATGGGGAAAAAACGGCCGGTTTTCCAAAGCGAACCCCAAAGCAGACAAATTCTCAAAAAGGATCCGGTACATTTCGGAGAGCGGATCAGAGGGGCTGATTTTAGCGATGATCATGTCCTTAAGACCGGTCAAATCCGATAAGGTGATTTCAAATGGGGATAGGCTTAGTTGGTTCAAAACCAAACTGACTTGTTTTTGCCCGGATGAATCAATGTCTCCCAAGAAAAGGACGGTCAGATGCAGATTTGAGGGAAGCGTAAAGTTTCCTTTGGGAGACTGGGCTTGCAAACGATCCTGGATCTTTATCAGTTCCGGTTGGCAATCCGGAAGTTCAATGCCGATGAAGGCTCTCATGGTTTGATTCCTCTTACTGCGAAATCCTCGGGAACCGGCGTTTCAAAAATCACCGTTTTTCGGGTCCTCGGGTGAATGAAAGAAACAAAACAAGAATGAAGCATCATTCGGCCGTTCGGCTTTCCGTACCGTTTGTCTCCGTAAAGCGGATGTCCGAGCGCGGCCAGATGAACGCGGATCTGATGCGTCCGGCCGGTTTGGGGCTCAACCTCCAAAAGCGCCAGGTTCGGAAGCTGGCGTAAAACTTTGTAATCGGTGACGGCGGCTTTTCCGCCTTCAAAAACGAGATATTTATTGGCGCAGTGGCGGTTTCGGCCGATGTTCAGGCTGATCGTCCCTTGCTCGTTTTCCATTTTTCCCATGGCCACGGCGTAATATTTCTTCCGGAACAGCTTTTGTTCGATCTGCCAGGAAAGAAAAGCATGCGCCAAAAAATGTTTCGCATAAACGACGAGCCCGCTGGTATCGGCGTCCAAACGATGAACATGTCTTGGTTCCCGTCGCAGTCCTTCGGACAGAAAATGGGCAAAGACGATGTTGTCCAAGGTTTCATCGCCGCTTCCGTCCGGGTGGATGATGATCCCGACCGGTTTGTTCACGATCAGGATGTCTTCGTCCTCATAGACAACCTGAAGCGGTTGTTCCCACGGAACCGGAAAACGGGAATCGGCGATCGGCACGCGTAGGATCTCCCAATCAGCCAAAACGTGATCAAGGGAAACGGGTTTCCCGCCAACGGTAATGGTTTGATCCTGGATCAGCCCGTTGATGATTTTGGGGGCCGCATGAAAGCTTCCTAAGAATTCTCCGACGGTCCTTCCGGAGATTTTCGTAAATTCAAGGTGTTCCATGATCATTCCGCTCCCAGCATCCCGAGAATCTCGTCCTCGTTCAAAAATTTGAGCGGAACGCCTTGGGTGGCCAATTCCGCCGCCAGCATCAGTTTCATTTTCGGGCAGTTGCCCAGAACCACCACATAATCCAGACTGCGGTTGATGTTTTTCTCAACATAGGCTCCGTTTTGTTCCAGACGGGTCAATAATTTCCCCCTGGTCGTTTTTTGGGGTTTCCCGAGCACGCAGACCACTTTGTCATTCAGCTGCGGATTGGAGCCAACCGGCGCGGTCTTCTTGCGCTGATAACGGTACATCGTCGGATAAAAACGGGTCTTGTCATAACAGCCGTACCGGATCCCGAGCGAATCATACAACTCGTCGGCGCTGCTCGAACAAGTCATTCTCTGACCGCGGTTAATGATCTCCACGCAGACTCTGGCGTCGCTCAAAGCATCATGATGAACATGATCCTCCATCTCCAGATACGAAGAGATCGTCGACAGGCGGTGGTTGATCATTTCCTCCGGCCACAGTTTCGACGCGATCTTCAGGGTGCATCCGAACTTAAGGGCCGGCGGTTCGAGCTGATATTTCTCGATCATCGCTTTCAAGACTCCCAGGTCAAAAGCCGCGTTATGCGCAAATATCTTCGTGCCGTCGAAATAACCTTTGATCTTTTCCCAGACTTCCGGAAAGGTTCCGGCTTCTTCAACATCTTCCGGAGTGATGTGGTGGATGCTGATGTTGAAATCGCTGAATTCTTCCTCCGGATCGATCAGATATTCGGTTGCGAATTCTATTTTGTTGTTGGTGACGCCCACCAGTCCGATGCTGCAAGCGCTGGTCGGATATTGATTGGCCGTTTCAAAGTCGATCGCCAGGTAATCCATATGCATTCCTCAATTTTATTTATTATACCAAATCCCCGGTTAAAAGTCCACAGCCCAAGACGGTTTTCCATAGGGCCGACCCAATAGAAAAACTGAGCCGGGGTAAGGCTCAGTTTTAGGAAGGGGATGTTGTGAATAATTTCTTATTCACTGCTATATGTAGGGGATAAGTACGCCTCTCGGCGCAAATATAGTATATTACACCCTTTTAAAAAAATCAAGTACTTTATTTTAAAAAATGACATTTTTACCGGTTTTGTTTGATTTATTCATTAATTGTATTATAATAAACCCCGGTGATACAAATGAATAGCAAACAAGAAATTTTAGAATTTTACGGATCGGAACGCGATTGCTTCGACGTTCACGGTTTACTGTGGTTTGAGCAGAATCGGGATTTTTCCCGGCTCCCGAAGGACGTTCATGTCTCGGAAGTCATCGACCGGCTGAAAGAGAACCCCAGCGGGGCTTATCTTTCTTTTGAGACCGACAGCCCCATTTTGGCCATTCGGGCGAAACGCCCGGAAAAAGCTTTCATGTCACACATGACCCCCATCGGCCAGGGCGGATTCGACTTATACG
The DNA here is from genome assembly GCA_964420625.1 of uncultured Bacteroidales bacterium. Taxonomy (GTDB): domain Bacteria; phylum Bacillota_I; class Bacilli_A; order ML615J-28; family CAG-698; genus UBA2253. Next base: position 4,277 of record CAYQUB010000024.1, read on the forward strand.
TCCGCCGAAACGGAAAGTTTCTTTTTTTGAATTCCACGAAGACCGATCAATTCGAATTTGAGCTGGTTCTCGCCGAAGGCCTTTCGAAAGGCAAACATTCCTTCCGGCTGTATTTTCCGCTTTACATGGCTTTGTCCAGCGTGGCGGTCGGAGTCCGAAAGGGCTCGCAAATCAAAAGATCCGAACCGGTCAATCCCGATAAAATCGTCTTTTACGGGACTTCCATCACTCAGGGCGGATGCGTCAACCGCCCCGGAATGACTTTCTCGTCGATGGTCGGCCGTCATTTCCCTTTCGAAGTGGTCAACCTGGGATTCTCCGGAAACGCGCTTCTGCAGCCGGAAATGTCACAAACGATCGCTTCCATCCCCAACCTGAAAGTTTTGGTCGTGGAAGTCGAAGCCAACGCCGGCGACATGGGCGTTCTCAAAGAGCGGTTCGAACCGTTCATGAAACCGATAATGGCCAAAAATCCGGAAATGAAAGTCATCGTGATCAGTCATTTTCCCCAAACTTTGTCTTTATACAAAAAAGCGATCCGCGATCGTTTTGACGATCTGTTGATCTTTCAGCGGACTCAATGCAAGAAAAACGGCTGGCTGTTTTTGAATGGCCGAAAGATTTTAAGACCGCTTCATTTCGAAGAGACCGTCGACGGCGTCCATCTGACGGATCTTGGTTTTTATTTTGTTGGCAAAGCCCTGATCAAAGCCATAAAAGCTTTAGGCTTCCAAGCGGTATGAAAAAAAGTCTTTTTCTCATCTTCCTGACCGGGCTTTTGGCTTTGGCGGGATGTCAGGCCCCCGCTTCTTCGCTGGAAGATCTGGCCGAACTTCTGACCGAAGATCTGGCTCTTCCCGAAGAAACTGCCGCCGATCTGGACTTCCCCGCCGTTTACTCCCTCAACAATGCGGTTTTGAAACTGAGCTGGCTGTCCGATGATGAAGGGGCCATCGCTCCGGACGGAACCATCACCCGCGGATTCGCTCCCAAAAGCGCAGCCATTCACGTGGCCATCGTCTTAGGCGGCGAAACCATTACCAAATTCATGGGAGAAGTGACCGTCACCGCTTGGACCGATGAAGAGATCATCGCGGAACTGACTTCCAAGCTGATGTTTCCTCCCGTTGCGACGCAGGCCCTGGCTTTTCCGGATACCTTGATTTTGTTTGGGGAAAACGCCGGACTTTCCTGGTTCAGCAGCGATCCGTCCGTCATCGGAAGTGACGGCGCGATCCGCTCCGGCGACATCAGCCGATCGGCGGAAATCACCGTTTCCGTCACCGTCGGCGAGCGGTCCGTCGTCATTTCTTTCATGACCGTATCCGTGAATCCTTTAAACAAACAAGCGATCATTGATGCCGCAATCGCGGAAATGCATCTTCCGGAAACGACCGCTTCCGATCTGATCCTTCCGACTCGGATCGGCGATGTCATCGTTCAGTGGTCATCGGATCATCCCGAGATCTTGTCCGGTGACGGCGAATGGTCCTATTCCGAAACCGATTCCTTGGTCGTCATGACCGCCATCTTCGCTTTTCAGGGTCTGATCGTCGAAAGAGATTTCCCGATCACCGTCTTGACTTATACCGGCGCCGCAAGGCTGGAAGCCGCGCTTTCCCAAATTGCGTTTGATGAAACCGTCGGCGAGAATCTCAACTTGCGAACCATTTTCGACTATGGCGTTACCGGCGTTTGGATCTCATCCCTTCCGGATGTCATATCCAATACCGGGACCGTCTGGCTCGACGATGTCGCTCATACCGTTACTTTAAGCCTCACTTTGAAATCGGGAGATGAAATTTTGGAACAAGAATATACCGTCGTCACAAATACCATCAGCGGGGATGAAACTTATTTCCCGACTCATATGCTCGTTTACCGGACTGCCGACTTCCAAACCGCGAATCTGGATAATTTAACCGTTACCGAAGGCAAGGTCGTCTTAAGCCCGGAGGCGCTTTTGGGCCGTTATCAGTCCGAAATATTCCGAACCAACCCGTTTTCGAAATTAGTCGGTTCCTGGGCCGCGATAACAAGCGCCAACGCCACTTGCGAACTGAAGATCCGGGTTCGGGTCAACGGCGTCTGGAGTTCTTACCTCTCTTACGGAATTTGGGGCCTCGGCCGCCAAAACGCGATGACCGTTCCCCAATCGGCAGGAATAGCTTCCATGTCTGAAGACGAATTGACGATTGCCAATGCTCAGACCGCCGACGCTTTTCAGTTTTTAATCTGTTTGCGCCGCGATTCGGCGCTGACTGCTTCTCCGAAACTGACGCTCGTCGGGATATCGCTGCTCATCCCGGATTACGTTTTTCCGGTCGCTACCGCGTTGCTTCCCGATTTCGTCGATTACGACGTTCCCCGGCTTTACCAGCATGATGTCCCGACCATCGGCGGCAGCATCTGCAGCATCACTTCTTCCACGATGCTTTTGCTTTTTAAGGGCCATGCCTTCGCCGACCCGCTTCCCCACCGCGAAGTCGCGCCGCTGTTTTATGATTACGGAAACAAAATTTACGGAAACTGGGCTTACAACACCGTCGGCATGGGCGCTTACGGCGAAAGCAGTTACGTCAAACGGATCTATTCCTGGGACGAACTGAGGCATCATTTGGCCACCGTCGGGCCGGTCGCCGTCAGCATCAAAGGCAACACCGGGCTGTATACGACGGCCGGTCATCTGATCGTCGTCCGCGGATACGAGATCGATGGCGGCCAAACCTGGGTCATTTGCAATGATCCGAACGTCGCTTCGGTATATTACAAATACGATCTGCAAGTTTTTCTGGGTTTTACCAGAAATGTCATCTACGTCATTGAGTGAAATTAAAAATCACGCCGTTGTTTCGGCGTGATTTTTTTATGCTTGGACTTTCGCGATCAGTTTGTTTAGGATCTCCACCATCGACCAGGTGTCCTGACGGCAGTAAGCCACCAGTTTCGTCCGCAGCGCTTCGATTTCTTCTTTCGGAAGCCGGGCAAAACGGGCGTAGGCCACGATCGCTTCATTGCCGTTTTTGACTTCCAGATTCGCATAGGACCGGTCGGAAAACAGCGGCAGCACGTTTTTGATGGAATATTTGCCCCGAAGCAGCGGGTGATAATAATTGACGGTCTTCATCTCTTCTTCGGTCAGTCCCAAGTCGCCGTACAGATGCTTTCCGGTTTTAACCAATTCCAAAAGGTCGTAGATATGATCGCAGATCTGATCCAATTCGGTTTGATATTCCGGAAACATCCGGGCCAGTTCTTTGATCTGATGATATTCGAAATTTTGGTTGTAGACCATCACCGTTCCGCCGGCGCTCAGATCGATCGTTTCGATCAGCGCCCGGATCAGTTCCTCCCGGTGATCATTGAAATCCCCGGCCAGGAAGGACCGGTGATCGCGGGTTTCGTCGCATGCTCCGGGTTTTCGTTCAATGTGAACCGAAAATTGAAACAGCGACTGGGAATACGGTTTTTCGCCCCGAAAACGGGGAAGCGGGCATGGAAAACTCTCGAAATCGAGATGATAGATCGGGTAGACGATTTTGTCCATCCCCATTTTCATTTTGGTTTTGTTCAGGTATTCCGTCTTGGTGGCAAAGCATTCTCTTTGAATGCGATGATTGGGATTGACGATCCAATCCATCGGGATCGATTCGAATCCGATCATCCCGTCGTTGATCAGGGCGCATTTGTCATGCTTGCGCTGGTTGCCGTCAGTAAAACGCTTGGCCCCCATGTATTCCAAAACCGACGGTTTGGAAAAGACTTCCGCCCAGCACACCTTTTGAAACAAACAGGCTTCCGGCGTCCCCAGTCCGCACTTGGCATTGCATACCGCCAAAGGAAGGGTCTTTTCGGCGAGATTGCCTACGACGAACTCCTTCAGAAAATCAATGTCCGGAAGCCAGTCTTTGGTGACTTGGGTCAGATCGATGAAATCAATCAGTTCCGCCCCGGCTTCCGTCTTCGGATAATCCGACGTTTCTCCAAGGCCAGGTTTTTCCAAAACATAATCATTGTTCAGAACGGCCAGATAGTAGCGGAATTTCTTTCCCAGAAGCTCGGGATGATTCTCCCGGAGGCTTCGCTCGATGAAATATCTTTCCACGGCCAGATCAAAAACGTATTCGCCAACCTCCGAATAACGGCTGAACATTTTTTTATAGGCGCTTTGACAGTTTTCGGGAAGGGGACCCGGACCGAAATCGGCCCTAAGCGACAAAACGTTTCCCCGTTTACTGAACAAAGTCCGTCCTTGATCCGAAGCCGTTTGTTTGGTCCGAAGATCTTTGAACTTTCCGGAAGTCGTGGCTTTGACTTCCACGATCACCGCTTGAGTCTCGTCTTCGCAATATCCGTCCAGATAGCAATAGAACTGATGGCCTTTTTCCGAGAATCCAAACTTGGTCTGCTTTTTGGTATCTTCCTGAAAGGTAAAGGGCAGACCAAAAGTCTTTTGGGCGATCTTAAGCGCCCATTTTTCCACGTCCCGGTAATAAGACTGCATGGTTTCCAGCTGAACATCGCTCACTTCCAAAAGGTCGTCGCCGGTTTCTTCGTCAAACATTCGGGACAGCATTTCTTTGGCCGCCATTTTCCGTTCGTCGTCAAACAAACAGACATCGCTGTTCAGCCGAAACCGGTACAGTTTCTCGAGCGACGGGATCCGGTCGCATTTGGAATATTCCTTGAAGGTGGTTTTTGATACGTCCATTTCCCCTCCTAATTTCCGGTTCCGAACTGCAGCGCATACATCTCGCAATACATGCCGCCTTTGGCGATGAGTTCGGCGTGGGTGCCACGCTCGATGATTTTCCCTTCGTTGACCACCAGAATGAGATCGGCGTTTTTAATGGTCTGCAACCGGTGGGCAATGATGAAACTGGTGCGGTTCTTCACCAAAAAGCCGATGCTTTTTTGAATTTTGGATTCGGTCCGGGTGTCGACGCTGGAAGTGGCTTCGTCGAGAACGATGATCGGCGGATTGCACAGGATCGCCCGGGCAATGGCAATGAGCTGGCGTTCGCCGTGCGAAAAGTTCTTTCCGCCTTCTTTGACTTTGGTCAGGTATTTTTTGGGAAGCCGTTCTACGATGTCATGGACCTGAGCCGTTTTGGCGGCTTCGATAACTTCTTCGATGGTCGCATCCGGGCGTCCGTAACGGATGTTGTCCATGATCGTTCCCCGGAACAGGTAAGTGGTTTGGAGAACGACGCTCATTTTTGTGCGGATGCTGGACTTGGAATAATCAAAGACATTATGGCCGCCGATCAGGATCTGTCCGGCTTTGGCGTCATAAAAACGGCTGAGCAGATTGATGATGGTGGTTTTTCCTCCGCCGGTCGGACCGACGATGGCGAGGGTTTTTCCGGAATCGATCCGGAAACTGATGTCTTGCAAAACTTTTTGCTCCGGTTCGTATCCGAAATTGACGTCTTGGAATTCCACGTCGAATTTTTGGCTTGGCAATTCCGCGGTCGGATCATGCAAATACTCGTCTTCCTGGTCGATGAGCCCGAAGACCCGGTACCCGCCGGCGATGGCCGATTGAAGCAGGTTGTAGGTCTGGGCGATGTTGCTGATCGGGCGGACGAACATCCGGGAATAATTGGTCATGGACTGGATCTTTCCGACCGTGATGATCCCGAAGCGGATCTTGAGAATCGCTCCGGCGGTGATGACGACTCCATAGAGAATGTTGTCCAAAAGCCGGATGATCGGCATCATCATCCCCGAAAACAGCTGGGCTTTGAAACTGGACTTCTGAAGGCCATCGTTGGAGACGTCGAATTTTTGGATCATGTTTTCTTCCTGATTATACAGTTTCACGGCTTTCAGCCCGTCAATGTCTTCTTTCAGGATGCCGTTGACTTCGCCGAGTTTCTCATGTTGGGTCTTGAAATATTTGAAAGCCCGGGACGTGATGAAAGCGATCAGAAGTATCATGAGCGGAAACAGGCTGATGACCACCAAGGTCAGCTGCCAGCTGGTCACAAACATCAAAACGATCGACCCGACGATCATGATCGCGGCGCTGATGAGCTGAGGAATGACCTGGGAAAGAGCCGTAAAAATCGTTTCCACGTCATTGGTTATGACGCTCATGATCTCGCCGTGGGCATGTTGGTCATAATAACGGATCGGAAGTCTTTGGAGTTTCGAGAAAGCTTCCAGGCGGATGTCCGCCATGATCTTCCCGGCGGCTTTCGCGATCAATACCCGTTGGATCCAAGCTCCGAAAGCGGTGATTGCGGTCAGGATCGCCAAAGAAGCGAAGATGATCAGAACGGCCGTGAAATCGACGTTATCGATGTTGATGTAATCGTCGATGGCGATCTGCACGATGTACGGAAGCGTCAGACTGAATCCCGATTGAATGAGGATGATCAGGAAGATCATCGTCAAAATGAGCGGATAATGTTTAACGTAATCCCAAATCCGTTTGATGGTTTTTCTTTGCAAGTGTTTGTCTTTGGGCATATCCACGATGGTGAAGCGGGTCCGCGGCCCCCGCGAGAAAACCTGTTGGCCTCTATTCATGGTTCCCTCCGAACTGGGAAACATAAATTTCCCGGTAAACTTCGCTGGTTTTAAGCAGTTCCTCATGGGATCCATAACCGTCCAATCGGCCGGAGTTGTTCAGCACGATGATGTTGTCACAATTGCGAACGGAGGCGATTTTCTGGGCGACGATGATGGTCGTCTGTTGTTTTTGTTTAGCGAGATTTTCCTTGATTTTTCCTTCCGTCTTCGCGTCGACGGCGCTGAAGGAATCATCCAAAATAAGAATTTTCGGTTTTCGGATCATTGCCCGGGCCAAAGACAGGCGCTGCTTTTGGCCCCCCGAAAGGTTGGTCCCGCCCTGCGTAACTTCGCTCTCATAGCCTGGTTCGGCTTTCTTGGCGAATTCATCGGCGAGGGAAGCAACAGCAGCGGTTTGGATCTCTTCCTCGGTGCTGTCTTCTTTTCCCTGGCGGATGTTTGAGGAAAGCGTTCCGGAGAAGATCAGAGAATCCTGGGTAACGAACGAGATGTTTTCCCGAAGAAAGCGCAGATCGATGTCCCGGACGTCGATCCCGTCGATCAGAACCTGGCCGGCGGTGACGTCGTACAGACGCGGGATCAGCTGGACCAGGGTGGTTTTTCCGCTGCCGGTGGACCCGATGACTCCGGTGGCCGACTGGCTTTTGATTTTCAGGCTGATGCCTTCGATGGTGTTCGAGGAGGCAGTGCCTTCTTCATCCGCATACCCGAAACTGACGTTTCTGAATTCAATGTCGCCGCGCATTTCAAATCCGGTCTTCGGTTCATCCGCGTTGGCGATGTCGATCTTGGTTTTCAAAACCACAACCAAACACACCCAACACA
>CAYQUB010000025.1:0-11498 GCA_964420625.1 uncultured Bacteroidales bacterium
GAAATCTTCTGGAATTCGATATGTTGTTTCTCAAAATATTTTAGTTCTTCTTTGGAATAACCATCCAACGTCACGGTGATGGCTCCGGAACCGATCCGGTTTTTGAATCTTTCGCTGTTGGAGCGAAAAGCCATCAAACCATCCGTCTTCGGGTCAAGGACGAAAGCATGCTCATCGCCGATCAGGATCAGCCGATCCAACCGGTTTTGGAACACTTTCAGGTTGTCCAAACCCAAAATGACGGTTTGGTATTTTTGACGGTCGCATAGTTCGCGGATGATGATCTCCGCCGCGGCGGTTTTCGTCACTCCCGAAGTCGGATTGTTGATGATGAGGTTGGGCTTATCCAAAGACGCCATCATCGCGAAGTTGGTCAGGGTGTTTCCCATCTCCGAGAAGTGATAGCGGTAATCGATCAGCAGTTCCTGACGGATGTTCAGATCCTTGACCAGTTTGGCGAACTTTTCGGAATCAAAGTTCAGACCGTAATTGGATTCCAGCCGTTCTTTCAGATATCCGGCTCGCAATGTGGAGGGACATGGTTTGGAGAAATCCAAAAAGATCCGCGATCGGAAATAGGCGGGGTCATCGAAAAGATCGGTCCCATCCCAAAAAACGGTGCCGCCATTATCGTTGATCCCGGATACTTGTTCCAGAAAGGCCAGGACGGCGGGTTTGTTCCGGGAATACACCCCCACGATCATTCCGGGTTTGATGACGAGGCTGATTTCTTCGGCCCCTAGTTTTAAGTTTTTTATTTCCATTGTTCCCATATATGTTTCACCTTGCTACATTATACTAAAAATTCACGCAAAAAGCCATAAAAAATAAAATCCATTCCCGAAAGAATGGATTTTTCTCAGCCGATCGCGCCTTTCATTTCCAGTTTGATCAGCCGGTTGAGTTCGACCGCGTATTCCATCGGCAGTTCTTTGGCGAACGGCTCGATGAAACCCATGACGATCATTTCCAAAGCTTGGTTTTCGGTCAGACCGCGGCTCATCAGATAGAACATTTGATCCTCGCTGACTTTCGAAACGGTGGCTTCATGTTCGATCCGGGCTTTTTGGTTGGCCACGATGTTTAGAGGAATGGTATCGCTGGAAGACAGATCGTCCAGGATGATGGTGTCGCATTCCACGCGGCTTCGGGCCCCGGGAGCATTTTCCCCGCAGCGGACCGTGCCGCGGTAATTGACTTGTCCGCCCCCGCGGCAGATCGATTTGGAGATGATGGTGCTGGTGGTGTTCGGGGCCAGATGGATCATCTTGGCGCCCGTATCCTGAATTTGGCCGGTCCCCGCGAACGCGATCGAGATCGTCGTTCCCTTGGCGCCTTCGCCTCGCAAAATGCAGGCCGGATATTTCATGTTGAGCATCGAACCGATGTTTCCGTCGATCCAGTCCATGTGCGCATGAGCATCGCAGACCGCCCGTTTGGTGACCAGATTGATGATGTTGGTTGACCAGTTTTGAATGGTCGAATAACGGCAGTAGCCTTTTTCTTTAACGAAGATCTCGACGATGGCCGCATGCAGCGAATCTTTCGAATAGATCGGGGCGGTGCAGCCCTCCACGTAGTTCAGGCTGGCTTCGTCTTCCACGATGATCAGCGTTCTTTCAAACTGGCCCATCTGCTGCGAGTTGATCCGGAAATAAGATTGCAGCGGCTTGGCATATTTGACCCCTTTCGGAACATAAATGAACGATCCCCCGCTCCAAACGGCCGAATTCAAGGCTGCGAACTTGTTGTCCGCGGCCGGAACGATCTTCCCGATGTATTGCTTCACCAGTTCCGGATACTTCCTGACGGCGGTATCGGTATCGCAAAACAGGATCCCGAGTTGGTCCAACTCTTCCAAAGTATGGTGATAAACGACTTCCGATTCGAACTGGGTGGATACTCCGGCGAGGTATTTGTGCTCGGCTTCCGGAATGCCCAGTTTCTCGAAAGTTTCTTTGATCGCGGCCGGAACGTCCTTCCAGTCTTTCTCGGCGTTTTGGCTTGATTTGATGTAATAAGTATAATCATCGAAATTTAAAAAACTCAGATCCGGCCCAAACGACGGCATCGGCATCTTCACGAATTGTTGGTAGGCTTTCAGCCGAAACTGAAGCATCCAGTCCGGTTCGTTCTTGTACTTGGAAATGGCCCGAACGACGCTTTCATTTAAGCCTTTTCCGGTATTGTACAGGTCTTTGGTTTCGGTAACGAAACCGTATTGGTAATCGCCGATGATCTTCCCGATGTCTTTGTTATTCATCGTGTTCACCGTTGATCAGTTTCTCCATGGCTTTCCAGGAAATGGTCGCGCATTTGATCCGGGCCGGAAATTTGGAAACGCCCTGATAAACCAAGGCTTCATCAAGTTCATCCGCGTTTTCGATCTTTTGGCCTTTGAGCATGTCATAATACTTTTCAATGAGCTCTTGGGCCTTTTCGACCGTCTTTCCTTTCAGGACTTCGCTCATGACCGAAGCGCTGGAACAGCAGATCGAACAGCCGCTGCCGTTTTGGCGAATGTCTTTCACGACTCCGTTTTCGATCAAAGCTTCGATGGTGATGTCATCGCCGCAGGACGGGTTTTTGATGTGCACGTGCGGATATCCGACCAACCCTTTGTTCCGCGGGTTTTTGTAATGATCCATGATCACCTGCCGATAAAGATTTTCAATGTTTTCATTCATGGGATGCACCTTCCAGTTGTTGGAAGAAAGCCACGGTCTTCTTTAGCGTGGCCACAAACCGATCCACATCGGCTTGGGTGTTGTACACATAAAGCGACGCTCTCAGGGTCCCGCTGCATTTCAGCCATTGCGATACCAATTGGGCGCAGTGATGTCCGGCCCGAAGCGCGATGTCATCGGCGTCGAAAATGGTCGCCGCATCATGAGGGTGGACGCCCTCAACGTTGAAAGTCATGATCCCCAGATCGGCGGAAGGATTATATAAAGTGATGCCCTTGACGTTTTTTAGTTTTTTAAGGGCATATTCGTGCAGGGCTTTTTCATGGCGGATGATGTTTTCATATCCGATCTTCCCGATGAAATCCACGGCGGCTCCGAGGCCCAGGGCTTCCGCGATCATCGGCGTTCCGGCTTCAAAGCAATAAGGAATCTCTTTGATGTCAACCGCTTCTTTGGTAACATTTTCGTTCATGTCCCCGCCGTATTGCAGCGGCGGCATTCTTTTAAGGATCGCGGCTTTTCCGTACAAAACGCCGATCCCGGTCGGACCGAACATCTTATGTCCGGAGAAAGCCAAAAAATCGCAATCCAGATCTTTTACGTCAACAAAGAAGTGGGGAACGGCTTGCGCCGCGTCCACCACGACCATGGCGTTTTGAAAGTGGGCCAGTTTAATGATCTCCTTGATCGGGGTAACATAACCCATGACATTGGAAACATAGGTCAGCGCCACGACTTTGACTTTTTCATCCAAAGCCAAGCGAAAGTTTTCCACCGTGATCCGCCCGTTTTCGTCAAGCGGAACATATCTGAGGACGGCCCGTTTTCGTTCGCAAAGTTTCAGCCATGGCAAAAAGGAACTGTGATGTTCAAGTTCGGAAGTCAGAACGACATCCCCGGCTTGCAAATGGGTCTCCCCGTAAGCAAGCGCCACAAAGTTCAGACCGTCGGTCGCGTTTTTCGTGAAAATGACTTCCGAAAAATCGGCGTTGATGAATTTCGCGACCTTTTCCCTCGCCAAATCGTATTCTTCGGTGGCCCGGTAACTGAGCGCGTAAACGCCCCGATGAATGTTGACGCCGTATTCGCGATAGTACTCTTCCATTTTGTTAAGGACGGAAAGGGGTTTTAGCGACGTCGCCGAATTGTCCAAATACACCAGGTCCGGATTATGGTCATAAATCGGGAATTGCGCCCTTATGTTTTTAATGTCAGTCATTGCATGCTCCTAAATGCTTGCGTCGATCCACTCAAGCAGGTATTGGCGAAGTTTCCCTTCCGGGACCTCGCTCAGAAGCGGGTTCATGAATCCGCCCACGATCAGTTTTTCGGATTGTTCCCGGGTCAGTCCCCGGCTCATCAGATAATATAATTCGTCATCGTCGATGGCTCCGATCGAAGCTCCGTGCGAAGCCAGACAATCATGTTCGTTGATTTCCAGCCACGGACTGGCCGCGATCACCGATTTCTCATCCAGGATCAGACCTTTGTTTTTCTGTTTCAGATCGGTCCCCTTTGCCCCTTTGAAAATGATGCCGTCGGTAGCGATGTTCAGTTTGGAGAACCGGTTGCAGATCCCGAAGTTCGTCATTTGGGAAACGGTCTGCTCGGCCTTATGAGTGATGAAAAAACGATAATCATGAGTCTTGGAAGAAGAATTGATGATGACGGTTTTCATTTCCAGCCGGGCGTTTTTTCCCTGAAGAAGGATGTTTTGGGAAAATTGCATCTTCCCTTGGCCGATGACCAAATTCCGGGCGGTCAGATCGGCGTTTTTTTCCAAACGCATCGCGCAGGCATAACAAACGTTTCCCCCGGTTTGATTGTTTTTGAAACTGAAGTAATCGACGCAAGCGCCGGCTTCGGCTTCAAAATCAGTTTCCACCTTGACGTTTTGCCCGACTTCATAAAATATTTCCGTGATCTTGACCTTGGCGTCGGCCTGCACCCGCAATTTTATTTTGGTGTTTTCGTTAACGATATGGATGATCTTCACTTTCCCGTTTCCCAGGGCTTCCGGATCGATCCGGGGTTTTGAACTTTCCTCGACTTTTCCGTTTATCAAAAGCAGATAACGGTCGGATCCTTCCAACAGTTTTGTTTTAAGTTTTTCTTCCATGCGGATCATTCCTTCGGAGTCTTGAAAGCGCAAGTCCCCAAAATGGCCGTGACCCGCTCTTCTTCCTCATCGGCCAGGTTGAGTTCGGCTTTCAGCCAGTCATAACCCTCGGCGTCGATCTTGGCGATCAGGTCTTTTCCGCCGGTGCGGACGATCCGCCCGTTCATCATGATGTGAACATAATCCACATCGATGTAATCCAGCAGCCGCTGGTAGCGGGTGATGACCAACGCCCCGAAGTTCTCCCCGCGCATGGCGTTGATGTTCTCGCCGACGATCTTGAGAGCGTCGACGTCAAGGCCGGAATCGATCTCGTCCAAAATGGCGAAACTCGGTTTCAACATTTTCATCTGGAGGATCTCGTTGCGTTTCTTCTCGCCCCCGGAAAAACCTTCGTTCAGGTAACGGTGCGGAAGATCGGTCCGCATCTTGAGATCGGCGACGGCTTTTTCGATCTCTTTGATGAACTTAAACAAAGACAGATGCTGTCCTTCTCCCAGCCGGGCCTGCATGGCCGTTTTTATGAAATCGGAATTGGAGATCCCGGTGATCTCGTTCGGATATTGCAAAGCCAAAAAGATCCCTTTCCGGCTGCGTTCGTCGACCGACATCGAAAGCAGATCTTCGCCGTCCAAAGTCATGCTCCCTTCGGTAACATGATAACGGTAATGACCCATGATGGTCGCGGCCAAAGTTGATTTTCCGGTCCCGTTCGGTCCCATGATGGCATGAACTTCCCCGGTTTTTATGGTTAAGTCGACGCCTTTCAGGATCTCGGTGTCTTCGGCGTTCGAGTGCAGATTTTTAATTTCCAAAATTCTCATTGTAAGCTCCTTTATAAGCAAAGCCGATCTTTGTTACCGCTTCGTTGAAAACAAAGACGTCTTTCAGTCCGTCGGATACGTAAATCTCTTTGGACGTCCCGTTTTGTACGACCCAAACCGCATCGAGATAATCCAGCGAGTTGACGAGAGCCATGCCATCGACCAGCCCGAGCGCAAACAAAGTGGTGGAAAAACCATCGCCGACGATCGATTCGCTGCAAACCACGGTCACGCCGATGACGCCGTTGTCAAACGGATAGCCGGTCCGCGGATCAAGAATGTGGTGGTACATGTTTCCGGATTCGTCCATGATGTATTTCTCGTAAGTTCCGGAAGTGACGACCGTGACATCGGTCAGTTTCATCGATCCGTAAGTCTGAAGATCCGATCCGTCGTATTGGCTGACGAACGGGGTTTGGATGCTGACTTTCCACGGGGTATCGGCGCCCTCGATGTCCACGCCGTCTCCCAAAAGCAGGATGTTCCGGCCGACGTCAATGACGGCTTTATCGTAACCTTTCGTCGCCAGATGGGCTTTCAGCTGGTCCGCCGCATAGCCTTTGACGATGGCGCCCAAATCGATCTTCATGCCCGTGTCCTGTAAAAAGACGGTTTTGGCGGTTTCATCGATGATGATCTTCGAATGATCGACCAAAGGCAGCCGGGCGGTTATCTGTTCCAAAGTCGGGATCTCGGCGCGGTTGTCCATGAACGGATCGTAAAGGTTGTTCACAAAGTCCCAAACATCCCAAACCGGAGCGATGGACGGATCAAACAGCGCCACTCCGCCGATAAGGGAGAATTCGCTCATTTCCAAAGCTTCCTTCAGGACCAGAATCATTTCATCGCTGACAACGATCGGGGCGATGCCCGCGTTTTGGTTGATGCGCATCTGTTCGGTGATGATCCCGTCGCCGCGGTCCTGAATGTTGAAACGATGATCCAAGTCGATCAGGATCTGATCCAGTTCGTCATAAAGGGCATCCAGTTCGGCCTGGGGTTTTTCGCGACTGACGATCTGCACCTTGTTGACGGTGTTAAACGAATCGCTCAGATTGAAAGTATAGACCCGGTACGGGTTCTTTTCGCCGCACGCCGAAAACAAAAGCGGCAGCAATAGCAGCATGATGATCAAGACGGTTCTTCTGGTCAATTTCTTCATGTTACACCTCGGTTTTACTTTATTCATATTATACTACCAACCGGAATTCTTTGCATTAAATGTTATCAGTTTTTGCTTCTTTTTCATTCAGGCCAAAGAAAACCAGCCGGTCATCGGCTGGTCATTCGGATTTCTTTTGGTCTTCTTTGGAAGCCAACAGTTCGGCTTTCCGGCGGCGGTTCTCCAGAAATTCCTCAAAATCCTGGTCCAACTGCCCGGTCTTGGCTTTGCCCCAGGCCTCGTAATATTTCATGACGTCTTCCGACGTAGCATCAAACCCGATTTGGGAATAGACCCGGGTCTTGAGCTCTTCGACCGGGACACCATCATTGTAACTCATCACTTCGAAGGCTTCATCCCGGACTTGCTCGTGAGCAATGACGGCCTCGTCCCGAAAGACGCTGATCTTTTCGTATTTCTTGTTCCACTCGTCCTGGATGTCTTTCAGTTTGCTGACCGACCGAAAAACCAAAACCAGCGAATAGATTAAAAGCGCCAGGCCGATCCCGTAAAGCAAATAGATCAGATTTTCGGCCACAATGGCCCGGAATGCCACAAAAAAGGTGATGATGACCAAAACGGAAATGGCCCAGCCCATGCCGTACAGCCGGTTTCCCCGTTCTCTTTTCAGTTTTGCCAGCATCGGGTCATATTCGGCGTGAAGGTCATTCAGCCGCGAAGCATAAGCTTCTTTCTTTTCGTCATACCGGGCCAACAGTTCATTCAGATGTTCGTTCTTTGTGATGTTCATGATGTTTCACCTTGTTGTCATTATAACATGCCAACCTCTAAAAACCAAGAAAATTAAGGGATCTCCTTAATTTTCTTCGCTTAATTTCCCAGATAGGCTTGGTATTTTACAACAAATTCCTGGTTGGTCTGGTGATCCTGGAAAGCCTGGCTGACTTCCGGCGAATCGATCAGGACCTCGTAACGAGCCATCAAAGCCGCGATGACGGCCGCGGTTTTCCCGTGCTGTCCGTGCGGATTGTTTTGAGTGACGTTGATCAGGGTGCTGACCTGATTGATGATCCTAAGCAGTTCGGCCTCGGCCGAAGTATTGGTCGGAAGCCGGTCGTCGTGATAATTTTCCATTTCGAAACCTTGGTCAAACTCGAAAGCGAAGTCAATGTCTTCGCCGCCGACCTCGATGTTGTTTTTCATCTGATGATTGAAGGCTTCGATCTGCGTGTGGCATTTCGTCTCGATCATTTCCAGGATCAATTCGCTCCGCTCCTCCGTGAACTCTTCCAACTGATTTAGAAGAATGGTGAATTTTCCGTATGAATCAACGTTTTCCAAATCCGCATGCGGAAAATATTCGCCAATGAGCTGTAGCGTCCGCACCCGGATGTCTGAAAGCGGCTCGCGGGCGGCTACCATGACCCGGATGGCGGAGATCTCGCTTTCGATCGCCAAACGCCGCGCTTCTGCGGTTTGGATCGCCGTTTCTTTGACTTCCAAAAGGGTTTCGACTTTGGTCTGATAGTTTTCCCGGAACGATTCGATCTTGGCTTGGTCGTAACCGCGGGCGATCTCGTTCAGTCTTTTGACGGACAAGGCTTTTCCGGCTTCGACGGTCAAGGTCGGGTCAGCGGCCTGAGCCCGTTCGATCAGGAGCAGTTTTCCGGCCGAAATGTTCAGTTCGTCGGCCCGGCTTTTTATTTCCGAAGTGGCAATCGAGGCCACCAGTTTTCCTTGAATGGACTTGCCGGCCAGATGGTCGGAAACGGAACTTTCGATGGCTTCGGTCAGCGCTTCTTCTTTGGTCCCGTTTTTGTTGACGACGGTGACGACGATTTCGGCTTCCGCGTCGGCGATTTCCAGATAGCCGCTGTCCACGGCCAGATCGATGATCATGGCAATGGCTTCTTGGACCGGTTGCCCGATCAGTCCCGGTCCGGCTTCTTCAAGCAAAAGTTCCGCGTCGATGTTCAGCGGCCGGTATCCGACCACCAGATCATTGCGATCGGCTTCGATCTCCACCGACGGGTTGATGTCAACGGAAACAAAGGAATTTTCCGACGCCCGGGCATTCATGCCCCGAATCCCGAAATAAGTCATTCCGACGGCCGCGATCAGCAATACCGACAGCGCATAGGTATAAGCACGTTTCCGATTCCATCCCCGTTTGGTCGGCACGACCGCGGAAGTGAACGGGATCTTGTCCAAAACGGCTTCTTTCCGATCGGGAACGAAAGCCTTTGATTCTTTCCGCAGTTGTTCTTTTAAGTCTTTCAGCCGCATGGTCATTGCTCCTTTTCCGCGATCTTTCGCAGTTTTTTCAAAGCCTGATCCAGTTTCCAGGTCACGCCGCTCGGAGACAGATCCAGCATCTTGGCGACTTCCCGGCGTTTGAAGCCTTCGCCCACGCACAGCATGACGACGGTGAATTCATCTTCGTTCAGGTGTTTGGCCGCCAGATCGATCAGCGGAGTCTCGGCCCGCACCGGCCGATCGCTTTCAAGCAAATCGGCTTCGTCGGTATCCACGATCTCCTCGCGTTTCAATTTTTTGTATTCGTTTAAAGCCAAGTTTCTCGCGATCATCGCGATCCAGGCTTTGGCCGAGTTCGGAGTCGCATATAAATGGATCTTTTCGTAAACCTTCATGAAGACATCCTGAGTCAGGTCTTCGGCCCGGCCGTAATCTTTGACGATCGGATAAACGATGTAAAAGACCATGCGGTTGGTCTCTTCGTAGATCACATCGAAAGCGCCGGAATCGCCGTCTTTTAATTGTTGCATGCTTTTTTCAAGCCGGCTCTGATCAAACAACATTCATTCCTCCCGTCATACCGGTTTCCAATCTTCCCAAAAAGCGTTTTAAGCTTTCGGGGGCCTTGGTTGGTCCGTCTTTTTTCTTAAGCAATTATACCACGTTTCGATCGAAATTCCTAACAAAAAGCGATAAAAAAAAGGCCGGAAGCGGGGTCTTCCGGCCTGGCGGCTTAATTAAACGGGGTTAAGCGGGATTTTTATTTCCCCCACATGCCCCTAGTCTCTTCTTTCGCGCCGCGGAACTCTTCGCGCATCGCGTCGCATTCGCCTTTGATCTCGCCTTTCAGGACATCCAGATCAGCGATGTATTGGTTGCGAAGCTCCGCCAGCTGCGAAGCGATTTGATCTTCGAACAATTCTTCCAGCGCTTCCAAATCAATGTTGATGGCTTCGAATTTCGCAACGTACTCTTCGCGGACCAATCGGAATTCATTCATCCAATCAAAATGGACTTGGACGCCGAAGGCCTCGTCTTCGAAAGTGATCGTGAAACGATAGTTTGGATGTTCAGTCTCAAAATCAGTGACATATTGCGCTTTGTAAGCGCGGATCTGTTCGGTCAAAACTTTTACTTCTTCCCATTTGGCCTGAAGTTGGGTCTTGAGTTCTTCCGAACGGGTCGCATGGTTTCGGACCGCGGCCAACTGAATTCTCAGAGCGACCATTTCCGAAACCAAGCCCACTCTTTGCGTCAACAGGGCTTGGAAAGCTTCGTCAGCGTTCAGTTCAGCCAGAACTTCGGCTTGCAAAGCGTCAAGCGCGGTTTGATCAGGAACCACGATCGCGTTTACCGCGTCCAGATATTCCTGATAAAGGGCTTTGATCTCAGCGACGGTAGTGGTTGATTCGCCAATCACCGGCGCAAAGACGGAATCTTCAGCGAGGATCATGGCGTCATTGATGAAGCCGATCCGGCTGAGGCTGTAAACTTGGCGGGCTTCCTGACGGAAAGCGAAGTATTCGCCCTTCAGTCCCTCGGTGATGAAATCTTTCATTTCCCGGCGATGATCAGAAACGATCCCGTTCAGATCGCGGACGGCCATTCCGGCTCCCGCTTCCAAAGTCAAAGTCTCGTCAAACTGCATGGCCATGGTCATGAGTTTCAGCTTTCCGATGCTCACGCCCAGGGTTTCCGCGGTTGCGGTCATTTCCGCGGTCGCTTGCGTGCGGGCTTGGATGATGTCCATACGGATTTGTTGTTTTTCCGAATAAGCTTGGATCCGGTCGCGGATCTTGTTTTCCAATTTTTCGGTATCCGCATCGGTGGTTCCGACGGCGGTTACGATGATGGCGTTCTCGGCGTCAAAATCGATGTATCCCATTTCGGCCGCCAAAGCAATGATGGCTTCAACGGTTTCCTCAACGGTTTTTCCCACGTAATTCGTGTCAACCAGCATGGCTTCCGCGTCATCGTTAAGGGCGTTGACCTGGCTGACCAATCCGTCCTCATCGGTTAAAATCTCCACCGACGGGTTAATGTCCAATACTACATACGCATCCGCCGCATAAGCATCGCGGTTTCCGATCGTGCATCCGAATAAGCCGATTGATAACAATAACATGCCTATTCCCAAAAGTAAACTAAATTTTTTCATTTTGTTTCTCCTTTTCTTTCTTGGCTTTTAAGCCCTTTCATTGGTTTTGTAAATAATTTTGATATCGCAGGTTGAATTCCGAGATCGGGGCGCTGGTTCGGAAAGCCGCATCGATTTCGGGCGAAGCCATGAGCAGGGAATACTGCTCCATCAGCCGGCTGATCGTCGCTCGGACCCGGGCATGCTGTCCGCGCGGGTTCATTTGAATGACGGCCGCCAAGGTATCGACTTCGCTGATGATCCGCAGGATCTCGGCTTCGGTTTCGCTGTTTGGGGTCACTTCCCCATCCGGAAAAGTATCAAATCCGAATTCCTCGTCAAAAGCAAATTC
>CAYQUB010000026.1:0-11295 GCA_964420625.1 uncultured Bacteroidales bacterium
AGAATTGTCCCCGCGATTCCCGAACAAGGCTCCTTGGGAGCGAGCGGGGATTTGGCTCAGTTGTCGCATATGGGTTTGACGCTTTTGGGACTCGGAGAAGCCTATTACCAAAATGAACTTATGCCTTCCGCGGAAGCCTTGGCCAAAGCCAATCTCAAACCGCTTTCCGGTTTGGAGGCCAAAGAAGGCTTGTCCCTGATCAATGGAACGCAAGCCATGACTTCGGTCGGGGCCATTGCGGTTTATGATGCCATCAATCTCGCGAAAACCGCGGACATCGCCGGAGCGCTGACCTTTGAAGCCTTAAACGGGATCCGGGATGCTTTCTTTGAGGAAGTTCATGCCGTCCGGGGGCAGATCGGCCAAATGACGGTTGCTAAAAACATTCGAAGATTGACGGAAGGCAGCCAGTACTCGACGGCTCAAGGCGAGATCCGGGTCCAGGACGCTTATTCGTTGCGCTGTCTGGCGCAAGTTCACGGAGCGAGCCGCGACGCCTTGGATTACATAAAAACCAAAGTCGAAATCGAAATGAACGCCGCCACCGACAATCCCTTAATCTTTTCCGAGAATTCCGTCATTTCCGGCGGAAATTTCCACGGCCAGCCGATGGCTTTGGCTTTTGATTTTTTGAAAATTGCCCTAAGCGAATTCGCCAGCATCAGCGAACGGCGCATCGAACGCTTGGTCAACCCCAATCTGAATGGCGGTCTTCCGGCCTTTCTGGCCAAAGAGCCGGGTTTAAACTCCGGTTTCATGATCGTTCAGTACAGCGCGGCCTCTTTGGTCAGCGAAAACAAAGTCTTGGCTCACCCGGCCAGTGTGGATTCGATTTCCTCGTCGGCGAATCAGGAAGACCATGTTTCCATGGGAACCATCGCTGCCCGCGGAGCTCGGGACATTCTTCGCAATGCCCAACAAGTTTTGGGAATGGAGCTTTTCACCGCCTGCCAGGCCCTTGAACTGCGGAAAAAGAAGACCATGGGTTTGGGAACGGCGGCGGCTTTCTTGCGCCTTCGTCAAGACATTCCCTTCATTGAAAAAGATCAAATCATGTATCATCATTTGAATATGGCCAAAAAGCTGGTGACTTCCAACGTCCTCACCGAAGCCGTCGAAAAAATCATCGGATCTTTGGATTAGGAGGAATTTATGAACAACGCGAAAATTTCCCAAGCCATGACCGTCCGGTTGGACGCCATTTTCCCGGAACTTCCCAAGTATCCGGCAATTAATCCGGAAATTCGCCGGGCTCCGAAACGGGAATTTGTTTTAAGCGAAGAAGAGACGGTTTTGGCGTTGCAAAACGCTCTTAGGTACATTCCGCCGGCTTGGCAGGAAACGCTCGCCAAAGAGTTTTTGGACGAACTGTTGACCCGGGGCCGGATCTACGGTTATCGTTTCTATCCGTCGGAGCGGATCTATGGCAGGAACATTGACGAATACCAGGGGGCGACTCTGGCGGGGAAAGCCATTCAAGTCATGATTGACAACAATTTGGATTTTGACGTCGCCCTTTATCCTTATGAACTGGTGACCTATGGGGAAACCGGAACCGTTATGTTGAACTGGATGCAATACCATTTGATCAAACGATATTTAGAAATAATGAAGGATGACCAAACTTTGGTGGTTTCATCCGGACATCCACTCGGATTGTTTTCCTCATCCAAACACGCTCCCCGGGTCATCATCACCAACGGACTGATGGTGGGAATGTTTGATGATCTGGAGCATTGGAACAAAGCCGCCAGCCTTGGCGCTGCTTCTTATGGGCAAATGACCGCCGGAGGTTGGATGTACATCGGTCCGCAGGGAATCGTTCATGGTACTTACTCGACGCTGATCAACGCCGGCCGGGAAAAACTTGGCATTCCTCAGGATCAAAATCTTGGAGGAAGGCTTTTCGTCAGCAGTGGTCTCGGGGGCATGAGCGGGGCTCAAGGCAAAGCCTGCGTCATCGCGGGCGGAGTGGCAGTGGTGGCGGAGGTCGACGATTCGCGGATCAAGACCCGCTTGAAACAAGGCTGGGTGACCAACGTTGAACTGACACCCGAATCGGCTTTCAATACGGCCAAGAAATACTTAAGCCTGAAGAAACCGGCGGCCATTGCTTTTCTTGGCAACATCATTGACTTATTGGAATACGCGGTAAAACATGAAATCAAGATCGATTTGCTCAGCGATCAGACTTCCTGTCATAATGCCTATGAGGGCGGGTACTGTCCGGCCGGGATCACTTTTTCGGAAAGAACGCTTTTGCTTCAAACAAATAAACCGCGGTTCCGGGAGCTGGTCAATGAAAGTTTGCGAAAACATTTTGAACTGGTTCGGGACCTGATTGCCCAAGGCACTTATTTCTTTGATTACGGAAACAGTTTTATGAAGGCGGTCTTTGACGCCGGAGTAGCGGAAATATGTAAAAACCAAAAAAACGTCGATGAAGGTTTCATTTGGCCGAGTTACGTGGAAGACATCATGGGACCGATCATGTTCGATTACGGATATGGCCCGTTCCGCTGGGTTTGCTTAAGCGGAAAAGAATCCGATTTGGTAAAGACTGATCAAGCCGCAATGGAATGCATTGACGTTAACCGGCGTTTTCAGGATTTGGACAATTACAACTGGATTAAGATGGCAGAAGCCAACCGCTTGGTGGTTGGAACGAAGGCCCGGATCTTGTATCAGGACGCAACCGGGAGGCTGAAAATCGCCAAGCGGTTCAATGAAATGGTTCGAAACAAACTCATTGGTCCGGTCATGATCGGCCGCGACCATCACGATACCGGCGGGACGGACTCGCCCTTCCGGGAGACCGCGAACATTCGCGACGGATCCAATGTCATGGCTGACACCGCCACTCAGGTATTCGCGGGCAATGCGGCTCGGGGAATGACGATGGTAGCTCTGCATAACGGGGGCGGCGTGGGGATCGGAAAAGCCATCAATGGCGGTTTTGGCTTAGTCTTGGATGGTTCGGAGGAAGTTGACCGAATATTGGAAAGCGCCATCCCGTGGGATGTCATGTCCGGCGTGGCCCGAAGGTCCTGGGCGCGGAATCCCCATGCGATGGAAGCCAGTTTCGATTACAACCAACAAAATGCGAACACGCAAATTACTTTGCCATATCTGGCGGACGTTGATTTTTTAAGAAAAATAGTGAAACAAAAATATTGAAGCGAGGCCAGCATGAGACGTTTGATCGTTCACAGCATCGATAATTTAGTCACGGCCCGGGGGAAGAATTCGCTTCGCCAAGGTTCGGAAATGAACCAAGCGGAAATTCTTAAGGATGGTTATTTCGTCGTTGAAGACGGAAAATTCCTTGCCATCGGGACTCATGACGGATATAAGCAATTTGAGGGGGACTTCATCGATGGATCCGGGAAAACCATTACTCCGGGGCTGATCGATTCCCATACCCATTTGGTTCACGCGGGATCCCGAGAAAACGAACTGGAACGCTTGTTGAACCAGGAAAGCTATCTGAGCATTCTCAAAAGCGGGGGTGGGATCCATAGCACCGTCATAAGCACCCGGGCCGCCGGTTTCGGGGATTTGTTTGAAAAAGCCCGAAAAAGTTTGGAAACCATGCTGGCTTTCGGGGTGACTACCGTGGAAGCCAAAAGCGGCTACGGACTAAATTTAGAAACCGAACTGAAATTGTTGCGAGTGACCAAAGCCCTAAATGACCTAAATCGGACGGAAGTGGTCAGCACCTTTATGGGGGCTCATGCCATTCCGGAAGAATTGGCAATGAAGCGGTCCCAATACATTGATCAAGTAATGGAAATGTTAAAAGCTGTCAAGAAACAAGGTCTGGCGGAATTTTGTGATGTTTTCTGCGAGGAAGGCGTCTTTTCCCGAGCCGAAAGCGAAGTTATTTTACGGTTTGCTTCGTCCTTGGGTTTTGGTCTAAAAATCCACGCCGATGAAATCGCCCCGATCGGGGGAACTGATTTGGCTGCGGAGCTCCATTGTTCATCGGCGGAGCACCTGTTGGCATCGACCGAGGAGGGCATAAAAAAACTGGCGGCTTCGAAAACCGTGGCCACCATTCTGCCGCTTACATCGCTTTATCTAAACAAACCGGGGGCCGACGCCCGGATGATGATCGAAAAGGGGTGCGGATTGGCCATCGGGACGGATTACAATCCCGGGACCAGCCCGTCGGAAAATCTGCTTTTGGCCATGCAAGTGGCCATGATGCGAGCCCGGATGACCCCCAAGGAGATCATAACGGCAGTAACCATCAATGCGGCGGTAAGTTTGAACCGGGCGGATCGCAAAGGTTCAATCGAAGTTGGAAAAGATGCGGACTTCGTCATTTTTGACGCCTTGAATTGGCCTTACGTTTTGTATAATTTCGGAACGAACCATGTTTCGGAAGTATTCATTCGCGGTCGTTCGGTCATAAAAAACTGAACCTTCAAGGAGAAAATATGGATTTAAAACTTAGCACAACGGCGGAAGAATTTTTGAGTTGGTATCGAAAGATCCTGGAAAAATACGACGCCGAAACCCAGCTCTTTATTGTCAACCTCCAAAACTATGCCCTAAACGGAGCTTTGAAAGAAAATGTCATGGGCGGAATTTACGATCAGGGGGAATTGGTCATGCTCTTTTTGAATGCTTCTCCTTGGAATCTTCAGATTTTCGAACTGAAGGAATCGAAGGAGGCTTGTGAGAAATTGGCGAAATTCCTCGTTGATAACAAGATCCCCATCTCAGGAATAAATGCTTCTTTTACCACCGGGCTTTTTTTCCGGGAAGCTTATTCGGAACAAAGCGGGCGATTGTTCACACTTCGCACCGCCATGGATATCATGGTTTTAAAGAAATTAAAGGATATTCCTTTGAGCGCGGGATCCGCGGAACTGGCGAAATTGGAAGATGCGGATCTGCTTTCGGAATACTTGGTCAAATTCAACTACGATTGTTTCCACCAAACTCATGAAAAAGCCGAATTCCTGGAACTGGTAACTAAAAAGATAACTTCCGGGACGCTTTACGTGTTTCGGGATCCGGACGGGTTTATCGTCACGATCTGTGGCGTTAGCCCGCGGACTTTTAAAGGAATGGCGCTTAATTTGGTCTACACTCATCCCGATTTTCGGAATCGCGGGTACTGCCAGACTCTGGTTCACTGGATTTGCGAGCAAAAGCTGAAATCAGGTTCCGAATACTGTACGCTTTTTGTAGACAAAACCAATCCCCGTTCGAACCGGGCTTATTCCAAAGTCGGATTCGAGATCGTCAAAGATAATTATGACTACCAATTGCTTTAAGCCTGAACAGGCTTTGAGCCAAATAATAGAAGGAGAACACATGAAATTAATTGAAATGACCGTCAATGGATTTTTGAATGAAGTTGATTCGCCATCTCCCGCTCCGGGAGGGGGAAGCGTATCGGCTTTGGCCGTGGCCGAAGGAATCAGTTTGATTCGGATGGTGGCCCAGCTGACCATCGGAAAGAAGAAATTCCAAGCGCTTGATGAAAAGATCAAGTTGGATTATTTGAGCCGGATGAAAAAGCTTGAAGAACTGAAACTGCAAGTCATCCAGCTGATCGATGCGGATACTGAGGCCTTCAACACCATCATGAAAGCTTACCAATGTCCAAAAACCTGTGAATCGGAAATTGCGGTCCGGAACAAAGCCGTTGAACAGGCCACCGTCAAAGCCACGCAAGTTCCGATGGATACGACGGCCATTGCCTTAAAAGCCATGGAATTGGCCCTGCCGATGTTTGAAAATGCTAACCGGTCGGCGACCTCCGATTTTGGAGTCGGGATAAAAATGCTCGAAGCGGGAATGATCGGCGCGGTTTTGAACGTGAGGACCAACATGTGCGGATTCACGGATCCGGGCTTGTCCAAGCAATTTTTGGATCAAGCGGAAGCAGCGGAGAAAAAGGGCATTGAACTGGCGGCCGGCGCTTTGGAGAAAGTAAATCAAGCATGGAAATGAAGAACGAACAGCCGCCGATGATGCTTACTCCCCAAGAAATTACCGAGGAAGTCTGTAAAAGCGGGGAAGCCAAAGTAAGCAAACCGTTTTGGAAGGTCCTTTTGTCCGCGATGCTGGCGGGATTCTTCATTGGCTTGGGCTATTATGGTTATTTGGTTTTGGCGGGAAATTCCGTCATGACGACCGTTCCCTTTTTTGGGAAATTCTTGGGGGCAATCTTGTTCCCGGTCGGACTGGTAATGATCGTCATCGCGGGCGGGGATCTATTTACCGGAAACTGCCTGCTGACGATGGGATGGTTAAGCAAACGCTATTCTTTTTCCAAAGTCCTTGCCAATCTGGGATTAGTTTATTTAGGAAATTTGCTTGGGGCTTTGGCCTTGGCGGGACTGATGTCGCTTTCCCAAACCGCTTCGGAAACGACCCGAGAATATATTTTGGAAGTGGCGACCGGAAAAACCGATTTAAGTTTTCTTGAAGCCATGGCTCG
Source organism: uncultured Bacteroidales bacterium (assembly GCA_964420625.1). Taxonomy (GTDB): domain Bacteria; phylum Bacillota_I; class Bacilli_A; order ML615J-28; family CAG-698; genus UBA2253. Next base: position 6,461 of record CAYQUB010000026.1, read on the forward strand.
GGGGATCCTTTGCAACATTTTGGTCAGTTTGGCGGTTTACATGTCTTATGCGGCCAAAAGCGTCGGCAGCAAAGTCATTGTCCTCATGCTTCCGATCTTGCTTTTTGTCATCAGCGGCTACGAGCATAGCGTAGCCAACATGTTTGTTTTGCCTTTTGCGAAAATATTGGGCGGGGAATTTACCATTGGGGAGATGCTCCTCAACAACCTCCTTCCGGTCACGATCGGAAACATCATTGGGGGCGGAGTGATCGTTCCGGGAGCTTATCATTTGATTTTTAAACGCTAAAAGCCATCAACCCGGGTCTTCCGGGTTTTTATTATGCAATCTAAAAAAAACCATTGAAAATATACATTTTTTATGATAAAATCACATACGTAAAAAACTAAATATTGCAGGTATCGTATAATGGTTATTATTTCGCCTTCCCAAGGCGAAGATACGAGTTCGATCCTCGCTACCTGCTCCATTTAAATTTTTAGGTCAGTAATTTCGCTGGCTTTTTTCTATGGAAAGATAATTTTTCCAGCCCGAAATGATAATGCTTTCATGAAAATTATCATTTAAAAATGGGACTTGTATTTTAGGATTTTTACTATATAATTGTTTTATCAATATTGCATGGAGGCAAACTGGTGAAAAAGGTCTTGATTGAACTAAACAACATCACAAAAAAATTTGACGATGACGTTATTGTTGATGGACTGAACCTCAAAATTTACGAAAATGAATTCCTGACGCTGTTAGGTCCGTCAGGCTGCGGGAAAACCACTACCATCCGAATGATCGCCGGCTTCGAAACCCCGAACGAGGGACAGATCATCATCAATGGCAAGATTTCCAACGACCTTCCGCCGTATGTTCGCCCGATCAATACGGTTTTTCAGCGTTACGCCTTGTTCCCTCATCTCAATGTGGCCGACAACATTTCGTTCGGTTTGCATAATCGCGGAATGGATTTTTTGCTTAAATTTTTTAACGAAGCCAACCTTCGAGCGGAAATAATCAAAGAAAAACTTGAAAAAGGAGTACCCCAGCCCCAAGCCGAGAAGATCTCCAATCGCGATCTTAATAGGAAACTTGAAGAAAAGATTCAAGAATCGGTTAAGCGGTCCCTGGAATTGGTAAAACTAAAGGGATACGAAAAACGAAAAGTCAATCAGCTTTCCGGAGGGCAGCAGCAGCGGGTGGCTTTGGCCCGGGCGATCATCAACCGTCCCCAAATCCTTTTGCTTGACGAACCTTTGGCGGCTCTCGACTTAAAACTTCGTCAAAACATGCAATATGAATTAAAAGAAATGCAACGGACCCTGGGCATCACTTTCGTCTTTGTCACCCATGACCAAGAAGAAGCGATGACGATGAGCGATCGGATCGCGGTCATGAAAGACGGAGTCATTCAACAGCTCGGTACTCCGAAGGATATTTACAATGAACCGGTCAACCGTTATGTGGCGACCTTCATTGGGGAGTCCAACATCATCCCGGGCACATATATCCGGAAAAACGTGGTTAAATTCATGGATGTGGAATTTGATTGCACCGGCTACACTTTCGCCGACGGCGAAAACGTCGATGTGGTCATCCGTCCGGAAGACTTCGACGTCGTTCCGATTGAAAATTCCAAACTCAGCGGAATCGTCACCTCGGCGATCTTCAAAGGCGTTCATAATGAACTGTGCATAAATATTCAAGGCATCGAATTTGTGGTCAACACGTACGAAAATTATGAGGTCGGGCAACCGATCGGCCTGAAAGTTGACCCTTATGAAATTCATATCATGAAGGCTCACACCGATGAATAAAGAATTCAAAAGATTAGCCTATCCGTACTCGGCATGGCTATACGTGCTGGCTTTGTTTCCGGCGCTGGTCATGATCTTGTTGATCTTTTTGGATATCCGGGGAATCAAGTTCGGGGAAGCAACCTTCACGTTTGATAATTTTGCTTTTTTGGGGGAGAAATCGACCTATAAGGCCTTCGAATACAGTTTCCTGTTTGCGTTCATTACCATGGCCATTTGTTGGTTTTTGGGGTATTCGGTCGCTTACTGGGTTTTTCGTTCCCATTTCAAAAACAAATTCATCATTCTGACCATTCTCATTCTGCCAATGTGGTCAAACATCCTGCTCCGCAACGAAGCTTTGAAAAACATCTTGGAACCGAACAACATTATCCAGGACTTGCTTTCCAAAATCGGGATCGGTTACGGGATTGACCTTTATTCCCTTGGGCTTTGGGAAAACGCCGGATATCATTTTGCCATCATCATCGGGTTGGTGATCACTTACCTCCCGTTCATGATCCTGCCGATTTACACGGCTTTGGAAAAAATCGATTATTCGCTGGAAGAAGCGGCCATCGACCTCGGGGCCAGCGACCTGCAAAAATTCTGGCGGGTCATCTTTCCGCTGTCAGTAAAAGGCTTGGTCACCGGGTCGATCATGGTGTTTTTGCCCTCCATGTCCGGTTTTGCCATTCCCGAGATCGTTGGGAAAGGAAAAGTCGTGCTGGTTGGGAAGATCATCGAACAATCGTTCATGTACACCAATTATAATTTGGGTTCCATGCTCGCCATCATTATTTTGGTTCTCATTCTGGGATCGCTTTTCATTGTGAACAAAGTCGACAAGGAGGGGGAAACATTATTATGATGAATTACCCAAAAGCCACTTTGGAAGAATATGGCTACAAAAACCATAAAGTTGAAAAAACCATTTTCAAAATATTCAGCAAAGTGATGGTCGTTCTGATCATCATCGTCATGTACTTGCCGATCCTGGTCATTGCCATTCAATCCGTGAATTCCAGTCTCCAGCTTTCGAGTTTTGATCATTTCACTTTAAAGTGGTATTCAATCTTTCTGAGCCGGGATCCGGCGGACATGCAAGACGTCGAAAGTCTGGTCAATGCCATTAATGTCACTTTCCGAGTCAGCATTATCGCCACCATCATTTCAACGGTCGTGGGCACGCTTTTCGCGGTGGGAATCAATGCCATGCCACCGAAAAAAAGGCAACGCATTCTGATGCTGAACAACATTCCGCTTTTGAACGCGGACATCGTTACCGGAGTCAGTTTGATGCTGGTCTTCAAGTTCCTGATGATCATTTTTCCGGGAATCTTCGGATATCCAACCCTGATCTTGGCCCATCTGTTCTTTACGCTTCCGTACGTCATACTTAGTGTCCTTCCGAAATTCAAGGAGATCGACCCTAACCTGATGGACGCGGCTTTGGACTTGGGGGTCAAACCATACCGAGCTTTAAGAAAGGTCATCGTACCGTCGATCAAAGCCGGAATTTTCTCCGGAATGCTTTTTGCCTTTACGATGTCAGTCGATGATTTCGTCGTCAGTTATTTTACCAACAGCGCCGAAACTTCGAATTTGTCTACCTGGATTTACGCGAGCATCGGGCGTCGCAGCCTGACGCCGGCGGTCTATGCTTTCAGCACCATGCTGACTCTGTTGACGCTTGTAATTCTTTTAACCATTAATTTTATCGGAGATCAGAAAGGCAGAAAAATAAAACATGAAAAAAATTAGTGTCGTCTTAATGGCGTTTTTCCTGGTGTTTGTTACCGTCGGGTGCTCAAACAAAGAAAAATTAGTTCTTTTGAACTGGGGCGAGTACATCAATGATGAAGTCGTCACTCTTTTCGAAGAAGAATATAATTGCATCGTCGTTGATCCGATCGTGGATTCCAACGAAGGATTTTATGAAAAAGTTGTCAGCGAAACCTCAATTTATGATTTGGTGGTTCCGTCGGACTATATGATTGAGAAAATGCATGATGAAAATTTGTTGCAAAAAATCGATTTGACCAAACTGACCAATTACGACCCGATCAACAATCCGCTCATGCCGGGGGTTTTGGGAATTCAGGGCGAGATGTTCGAAGGCAACGAAGAATATGCGGTTCCTTATTTTTGGGGAACTTGGGGATTGATGTATAACAAACGAGTCGCCGGGTTGGAGACTGCCATTTTGGCCAACGGATGGGACGCTTTCTTTGAAACCGACAAAGTTCCGGCCGGAACCCGCGTCGGAATGTATAACATCCCGCGTTATGCTTACGCCGCCGCCATGCTCTATTTGGGCCGCAGCATCAACGAAGAATCAGCTGACGCTTTGGCCAGCGCGCAGACCGCTTTGGAAATGCGGCCGTTCACCGAATGGGGAACCGACAGCTTGAAAAAAGCCATTGTTGCGAACAACCTTGACATTGCTTTTGTTTGGACCGGAGATTTTTTGGATATGCTTTACACCAGTTTGGATACCGATCCTAATCTTGCCCACATCACTTATGACATTTACATCCCGGAAGATACCGTTGCGTTCATGGATTGCCTGTGCATCCCGGCCAATGCCAGAAACGTCGAACTTGCGCATCAGTTCATCGATTTCATGCTTCGTCCGGAAATGGCTTACCTAAACGCCAGCGTCGTTGGTTATTGCACCCCGGTCTTGGCCGCTTATGAAGACATCGTCAACTATGTTGGCGATGATGCGTGGCTGACTTCCTGGGCTTATGCCAACAATTTGTATTATCCGATGCCGGCCCCGGAAGATCCCGTTCAATTTAAAGGAACTCCGATCGCCAACCTGTCTGCCGATTTCGTCAATCAAATCAATACCATGGTCAATAACGTCAAAGTCGGTTGATCTTCGATTGTTAGGAGTGCCCGCAAGGGCACTTTTTTATTGATACTTTTCTCGCCAAAGAATCCATGGAGAGAAAATTGGTTTCTTGCTATTGATGGGAAAAAGTAGTATAATAAACGCAAGAAATTTGTTTAATCCGGAAATAAACAACTTGGTGGTACCATGA
>CAYQUB010000027.1:0-11136 GCA_964420625.1 uncultured Bacteroidales bacterium
TCACAGCAATGTGGATACCGGCGATTTAATTCAAAGATGCACTTCGGACATCGAGACCATCAAAAGTTTCCTCAGTTCGCAGTTGCCCCAGATACTTTACAACATCGGCTCGTTTACTTTCGGCGTCATTCAAATGAGTCAGATCAATATTGATTTGATGCTGGTGACGCTAGCGATCGTGCCGATCAGCACCACCGCTTCGATCATTTATTTCCGTTATGTCAAACGGAAGTTTGAACAGATCGAAGGCGTCGAAGCCAAGATGACGACCGCCCTTCAGGAAAACGTGAATGGCGTCCGGGTCGTCAAGGCCTTCGCGAACGAGAACTTCGAAATAGACAAATTCCGGCGCCAAAACCGGGATTATAGCAAAGAAAGCCAAAAGCTGAATGTGGCCATCGCCTGGTATTGGGGAGCAAGCGACTTTTTGACCACCATGCAATATGCGGTCACGGTCGGAGTCGCCGTCATTCTGGCGCAGAAAAACCTCATTTCCTCGGGAGACATCATTGCCTGCTTAATGTACATCGGGATGCTCGTCTGGCCGATCCGCGGCCTCGGAAGGATCATCGGCGATTTCGGAAAAGCGACCGTGGCCGCCAACCGGATCGATGAGATCCTCGCGATCCCAAGCGAATACGAGCAAGACGGGACCGAGACTCCGGCCGTAACCGGCGATATCGTCTTTGACGACGTGTCCTTTAAGTTCCCGGATACGGACAAGCATTTGCTTAATGGCGTCAACTTTGCCATCAAATCCGGCGAAACCGTCGCCATTGTTGGAAAAACCGGCAGCGGAAAATCGACGATCGCCAACCTCTTGGTCCGGATGCTTGATTATACCCAGGGCAGCATTCGCATTGACGGGGTGGAACTGAAAAGCATCAAAAAACGCTGGATCCGCGAAAACATCGGGATCATCTTGCAAGATCCGTTCCTCTATGCCACGACCGTTTTTGAAAACATCAAGATCGGTTTGAAAGACATTGACCCGGAGAAAGTTTACAACGCGGCCAAAACCGCGGCCATCCATAAGGACATCACCGCTTTCGATGAAGGCTACAACACTTTAGTCGGGGAAAAAGGCGTTACCTTGTCCGGCGGTCAGAAGCAAAGGATCGCCATCGCCCGGATGCTGATCTTAGACAAACCGGTCATGATCTTTGACGACTCGCTGTCCGCGGTCGACACGACCACCGACCTAATGATCAGAAATTCTCTGAAAGCCAAGAACAGCAAGCTTACTTCCATCATCATCACGCACCGAATTACCACCGCCAAAGAAGCGGATAAAATCATCGTGCTGGAAAACGGCAAGGTGACCGCGGTCGGAAATCACCAGGAATTGGCGGGCAAGGAAGGCCTTTATCAAAAACTGTGGGCCATCCAGGGCGCTTTGGAAAGCGAATTCGTGAAAGTCGTGGAAGGAGGCGCATCCCATGAATAAATTTGAAGAAAAAGATTTCAGCGATCAGAAACTCAGTTTTAAGATTTGGAAGAAGATCCTGAAGATCGTCCTCAAGCGAAAGAAAAGCGTCGTCATGATGATCCTTTCGGTTCTGGGGTTGGCCCTCTTGGATACCATGTATCCGCTGCTCAATGCTTTCGCCATCGAAAATTATTTTAGCGAAGTCCCGGATTTCTCAACGAAATACTGGTTCTTCGCGGCTTATGTGCTCATTGCCATCGGTTACGGACTCACCGTTTACGGGTTCCTAAGGACCGCCGGGGACGTTGAAGTCGAAGTTGGCTACGAACTGCGCGACGAAGCTTTCAAAAAACTGCAACAGCTGCCGTTCTCGTATTTCGATAAAACTCCGTCCGGCTGGATCATGGCCCGGATGACATCGGATTCCCGGCGTTTGGCCACCATCCTGTCCTGGGGAATGGTCGACATGATCTGGGGCGGGTTCTCGATGTTCGGGATCCTCGTCGTTCTGCTCATCATCAACTGGAAACTGGCGCTGGTCATTGTTGGTCTGCTGCCCATCCTGATGGTCGTCAGCATGTACTTCCGGAAGAAGATCCTGGTAGCTTACCGGGATGTCCGGAAAACCAATTCCAAAATTACCGCTTCGTACAACGAAGGCATCATGGGAAACAAAACCACGAAAACGCTGGTTTTGGAAGATACGAAACTGCATGAATTCGATGGTCTATGCACCAACATGCGCAACCAGTCCATCAAAGCCATCATCAATTCTTCCATCTTTTTCCCGATCGTCCTCGTTCTCAGTTATGTGGCCATCGCGCTGATCCTGCGGATCGGCGGCGGGATGATCCTGGATCCAAGCATTCCGTTTACCATTGCCACCTTGTATTTGTTCATCAGCTTTACCCAGCAATTCTTTGACCCGGTCATGCAGATCGCGCGGGTCCTGGCCGAGTTGCAACAGGCTCAGGCCTCGGCCGAACGGATCCTTTCGCTGATCGAAACCGCGCCGGACATCTATGACGACGAAACCGTCACTTTCAAATACGGAACCATGGAGAACCCGAAGAAAGAAAATTGGGAAAAACTCGACGGCGAAGTCGAATTCAAGCACGTTTCCTTTCGTTACAAGGAGGAAGAAGCGGTTTTGGAAGACTTCAACCTGAAAGTCCCGAAAGGAACTTCGGTGGCTCTGGTCGGAGAAACCGGATCCGGAAAGAGCACGATCGTCAATCTGATCTGCCGTTTCTATGAACCGAACGAAGGCACCATCGAGATCGACGGCCGCAATTACAAAGACCGTTCCATCGGCTGGCTGCACTCCAATTTAGGCTATGTGCTCCAAACCCCGCATCTATTCAACGGCAACATCATGGAAAACATCCGCTATGGGCGGCTCACGGCGACCGATGAAGAAGTCATTGAAGCCGCGAAAGCCATCGGGGTTGATGAATTTACCAAAGATTTCCCGGACGGATACCTTACCGTGGTCGGGGAAGGCGGCTCGAAGATCTCGGTCGGACAGCGTCAGCTCGTTTCGTTCGCAAGGGCACTGCTTGCTGACCCGCGGATCCTGATTTTGGATGAAGCGACCTCCTCGATCGACACCAAAACCGAGGAAATCATTCAAACCGTCATCGAAAAGATCCTAAAAGGACGAACCAGTTTCATCGTGGCCCATCGTTTGTCCACCGTCATCAATGCCAACCTCATTTTGGTCATCAAAGACGGAAAGATCCTCGAACAGGGAAGCCATCGCGAACTATTGAATCAGCGCGGCGAGTACTTTAACCTGTATAAAAATCAATTCATCAATGAAGCGATAGAGAAGTCGAAAGACGCAGAATAGCTCCCTTCCCGGGGGCTTTTTGCTTGAATTTTCAAAGAAGATGTGTAAAAAGGGCAAACCGATTTTTGACCCTCAAAAAGGGCGTTTTCCCAATTATCCAACCCCTTTATTGCATTTGGGCTGAAAGGCTTATACCGGGGGTATAAATTCCCGCCATCCGGGCCAAAACGGATTATGGGCCAAAATAACCCTGTATTGCAAGCCTTAAAAGCGTTGTCATAAAAAAAGGCAAAAAGAAAACTTGAAAATCAAAGCCGGTTACTTTATAATAGAGAAAGGGAGCTGATCAGCATGCGTTGTATTTTTTTGTATAATCCGATGAGCGGCAAAGAAGCCCTTATCAATAAACTCGATTTCATCAAGAGCGAACTCGAAAAGAAATTCGATGAAGTCGTGATCTATTCCACGAAAAGCGCCGAAGATACGATCGAACGCGCCAAGAAAGCCTGTTCTGAATTTGACGCAATTCTCTTCTCGGGAGGAGACGGAACCTTCAATGATGTGGCTTGCGGAGTGGCAACTCAGGCCCTTCGGCCGGTTTTGGGGTACATTCCTTCCGGAACGACCAACGACATCGCGAGAAATCTGAAAATTCCGCGAAATTTACAAGGCGCCCTTAAAACCATTTTGGATGGAGAAACGGTTTTCCACGATGTTGGAAAGATTAATGACCGTTTTTTCATGTATGTAGTGGCTTTGGGGACGTTTACGGGGGTCAGTTACCGGACCACTCATGACGCCAAGAAGATATTAGGGCGTTTGGCCTATGCTTTTGACGGCTTGAAAGAGATCCAAAACCCGTTTTTGGCCCAAATACACTTAAAAACCGAAAACGCTGACCAAGTCATCGATACGCCGCTGGTTTTGATCCTCAATTCCATTTCCATCGGCGGGGTTCCTTTCAATAAAAACGGGCATCTCAATGACGGCAAGTTCGACATCCTGGTCGTGAAAAAAGGCGCATACAAAGGCATTCTGAACATCGCGAAAATGTTCATTCTCGGGTTGCTCGGACTGAAAAGAAGCCACGTTACGCATCATTTCAAAGCTTCGAAATTCACCATTGAGACTGAAGGGGAGCCGATTTGGTGCATCGACGGCGAAGCCGGGCCGACCGGATCCGTGACCATCGAGAATTATCATAATTATTTGGAAATATACATTCCGAAGAAACGCAACAAGCAGACAAAGTCCCGAAACTTCCAATAAGTTGTTGTTTAAAGACGATGAAAGTGGTAAAATAAGGGCACCCAAGCAAAGGAGATTAAGCGGACCTTGATAGGCTCGCAACAACGATATGATCGAAAAAGACGAAGCTCTGAAAATTTGGCTGAGCGAGATCGGCGATAAAGAATATTCCTATGATTTCGCGGGCAAGAAAATCAAACAAAACGACTATATGGAGAAAAACCAAGTCGGCTGGGTGATCACTTACCTGCGGCCGCTTGACCAAGGCGGAACCACCAACAGCGGCAATGTCATCATCATGCATCACCGCACCGCCGAAGAACGCGGAACCGCTTATCCGGAATTCTCCATCGACAATCAGCAATACATCATCCATCATGACGAAAAAGGCGATTTCTATTACGTAGAAAAAGTCATCTCCGAAGATGACGATGACGAAGAGTTTTTCATTTAAAAAAGAGTTTTTACAACTCTTTTTTTGAAAGCAGGGAGGAACTATGCGAATCATCGCGGGAAAACATAAAGGCCGGACGCTTTCGACTCTGGCCGGGCTTAATACCAGACCGATGATGGACCGGATGAAAGAATCGGTTTTCAACATCATCGGACCTTTCTTTGAAGGTCAGGAAGTGCTGGACCTGTTTGGCGGAAGCGGGGCTTTGAGTCTGGAGGCCATCAGCCGGGGAGCAAAATCTTCGCACATCGTTGATTCCTCGAAAGCGGCGATCGACGTTATCAAGGAAAACGTCAAGAATTTGCATGAAGAGGACAAAGTCTTCATCCATTTGATGGATTATGAACGGGCTTTGGCCCAGTTCAAAAGCCACGCCCTCCTTTTCGACATCATTTTTTTGGATCCGCCTTATCGGATGGCGATCATGGATGAAATCATTACCTTTCTTTTGAAAGAAAACATGATCGCGGATGGGGGAAACATCATCTGCCAATATCAAAGAAACTCTTATGTTCCTAAGGAATATGAAGGATTGCGAATAGTAAAGAATTATACTTATGCCATCAGCGAAATAACCATCTATGAATTTCAAAAGAAATAATGTGCGCCAAGGCGCATTTTTTCTTTACAATTCAAGGGTTTTAAGGTATAATAACCTAAGTTATGGAATATGTCCTGGTAGCTCAGCTGGATAGAGCAACGGCCTTCTAAGCCGTCGGTCAAAGGTTCAAATCCCTTCCAGGACGCCATTTTGAATAATTATAATGCTACTCATTACGTGTAGCATTTTTCTTTTTACATTTGGTTTGTCTCGCATGTACTGTAACACGACATATAAAAAACCGCCCACATCTTAAAAACAGTGCACAAAATAATGATATGTGATAGAATAAGCGCAAGCATATAATTTGAATTTCAAAAAATTTGAAATCAAAAGGAAGGGAGCGTTGCACAATCATTCTGAGATGATTAAAAAAAGTTCTATTTCCTTTATATAAATAAGCCAAACATTTATCTATTATCTGGTTTTAATCATCTCGAATTTATGATTACACAAATCTACAGATCCGTAATCGCATAAAATAAAATCTTGATGACTTAATTGTTATTTAAAAAAAAAAACGAAAAGTGAAGTGGATACTATGACAATAAAAGAGATACAGAGCATTATAAAAGATTTTGAGGCATCAACACTGATGACACTTGAACTTGAAATGGACGATTTTAAACTAAGGTTATCAAAAAATAAAAATGAAGCAATATTCATAAATGAAGAAAAAAAAGAAAATCAAACTCACCAATCCGATCAAACGGTCTCATCAACAAATCAACAAACCAATCATACCATAATAAAATCACCACTCGTAGGAATTTTTTATGCATCTGGGACTCCAACAGGAAAACCCTTTGTCGAAGTCGAACAGCATATCAAAAAGGGACAAGTCGTCGGTATCATTGAAGCAATGAAAATTATGAATGAAATCACATCTCCATTTACTGGGGTTGTTAAAGAAGTGTTCGTTCACAATGGAGATGTTGTCGGATTTGATCACAACTTGATGCGTGTCAGTGACGAGCATGAAAAATAAAATACTGATTGCGAATCGCGGTGAAATCGCGATTCGCATTATTCGTGCCGCAAAAGAACTGGGGATTGAAACAGTAGCCATATATTCGAAGGCTGATGAATCCAGTTTGCATGTCAAACTTGCTGATGAAGCAATTTGCATCGGGGGTGATCAGAGCAAAGACAGTTACTTGAATATGAATAATGTTTTGAGTGCAGCGATATCCACAGGTTGTAATTCGATTCATCCAGGATACGGTTTCTTAGCTGAAAACAGTGAATTCGTTGAAATGGTTGAACAATGCAACATCACGTTTATCGGACCAAATTCAAAAATTATTTCGATGATTGGCGATAAATCATCTGCCAGAAAAATTGCTAAAGCCAATGGCGTGCCCATTGTTGAGGGCAGTGACGGAATTATTGAGAATGCCGAAGAAGGCTTAAAAATTGCAAAGAAAATAGGTTATCCTGTCATGATCAAAGCGTCAAATGGTGGCGGCGGTCGTGGCATAGCGATTGTACGCTCAGATGATGAATTCCTGAGTGCTTTTGAACGTACATCCATGGAGGCAGAAACAAGTTTTGGAGACCGAGCATTATATATTGAGAAATTTATCGAATCAACAAGACATATTGAGATTCAAGTCATGGCGGACACAAAAGGCAATATCGTTCATCTGTTTGAAAGGGATTGCTCGATGCAGCACAGAAATCAAAAAATGATTGAAGAAACACCATCACCTATCTTAAGTGATATTTTGAGAAGAAAAATGGGTGCTACAGCTGTAAAACTAGCAAAAGCAATCAATTATGTCAATGCAGGTACGATGGAATTTTTAGTTGATCCCAAAGGGAATTTTTATTTTATTGAAATGAATACTCGAATCCAGGTTGAACATCCAATCACTGAAGCTATCACAGGCATCGATTTAGTCAAGGAACAGATCAAGGTTGCTTATGGAAAAGAACTTTCTTTTAAGCAAAGAGATCTGAAAATCAACGGACATGCGATCGAATGCCGAATCAATGCTGAACATGCAATGAAGGGATTCACTCCTTCTCCAGGAAAAATCACAAATATTCTTTTTCCGGGAGGGATAGGAGTTAGAATCGACACCCATATTTATCCGGGATACGAAGTATCTCCTTATTATGATTCGTTGCTCGCCAAACTGATTGTGCACGCTCCGACAAGAAGAGAAGCCATTAAGAAGATGCGTGTCGCACTTGAGCAGTTTGTCATTGAAGGCATTTCTACAAATATCGAATATCAATATTTAATCATGCATAACCCGGATTTCATCAAGGGCCAATATGACACAGGATTTATTGCACGCTTTACCGCGTTGGTGGAGGCTGAGTCACGTGAATGATTTTATCAATGCGAGAAAAGAAAAATTAGAAGATTTTAAAAAAAACGTACGTAAAAAAAACACGAATTTTGAACCGATTGACATTCCTGGTGGCTTATTCATCAAGTGTGATCAGTGCGGTGCAGCAATTTATGAGAAGACGTTAGTAGCCAACCAATCGATTTGTCCTTATTGCGAGTTTCATTTTAGAATTGGTGCTCTGAAAAGGCTTTCTTTAACTGTGGATCAGGGCTCATTTGTTGAAATCAACCCCAATATTACATCCGCAAATCCATTGGGCATGCAGGGTTATGAAGAAAAAATAGCTTCTGGAAAGAAACTATCACAATTGAATGAAGCATTTATTTGTGGGACAGCCATGATTGTCGGCATTTCGTGTGCAATCGGTGTTCTCGACTCCAATTTCATGATGGGAAGCATGGGGAGCGCTGTAGGTGAAAAGGTCACTCGTCTCATAGAACATGCTACCATCAACAAGCTGCCTTTAATCATTTTTTCTGCTTCAGGCGGAGCACGTATGCAAGAAGGCATTCTTTCTTTAATGCAAATGGCTAAGACTAGTGCTGCCCTTCACTACTTTGATCAAAAAGGATTACTTTACATCAGTGTGATGACTAATCCTACAACCGGAGGTGTTGCTGCCAGTTTTGCTTCATTAGGGGACATCAATATTGCCGAAAAGTCGTCACTCATCGGTTTTGCCGGTGCGCGTGTCATTAAGCAAACAATTAGGCAAGAACTTCCTGAAGGTTTCCAGACAGATGCGTTCCAACTCGCTCACGGTCAAGTTGATTTGGTCGTTAACCGTAAAGATATGCGAAAGACACTTTATAAACTGCTACAACTTCATCAAGAAAAGAAGGTCCAAAAATGAGTGATATCAACACAGCTTGGGAAAAGGTGAAACTTGCCCGCCATCCCAAAAGACCAACTTCAGAATTCTTGATTAAAGAACTATTCCCTGATTTCATCGAATTGCATGGAGATCGCGCTTTTGGTGATGATGAGGCCATTATATGTGGTTTGGGGACTTTGAATGGCACAGTATTTACCATCATCGCAGAAGAAAAGGGAGTTACGACAGAAGACAAAATAAAACATAATTTCGGAATGCCTCATCCAGAAGGTTACCGCAAGGCGATTCGTCTGATGAAGCAAGCTGAAAAATTTCATAGACCCATTCTTTGTATTATCGACACTCCAGGCGCATATCCTGGAATTGGTGCAGAAGAAAGAGGTCAAGCTCAAGCAATCGCATACAACCTGAAAACAATGATGGGGCTGAAAACGCCGATTCTTGTTGTTGTATTGAGCGAAGGTGGATCGGGCGGAGCACTTGCCATTGGTGTTGGAGATCACATTTTCATGTTTGAAAATAGTGTTTATGCCGTACTATCACCAGAAGGATTCGCATCCATCATTTATAAAGACAGCTCAAAGGCAGACGTTGCCGCGAGTATCATGAAACTCACTGCTCAAGACTTGAAAACATATGGTGTCATCGATACCATCATCGAAGAACATGAAGGATTGCATGTCGATCCTGATTTTGGCGTCCAATTGTTAAAAAAAGAACTAGTTACCGTTTTAAAAGAACTAAGTGCACTTTCAGAAGCTAAATTGCTTGATCATAGATATCAAAAATATAGAAGGCTGGGTGTGTTTATCGAACCAGGAGATAAGAGTGAAACTTAATCAATCAAAAATCAAGGTAATTTCAATCGGGAAATATGTTCCCCCTACTTTAATAACCAATGCAGATTTAGAAAAAATGGTTGAAACATCCAATGAGTGGATTGTTACAAGAACAGGAATAGAAACCAGGCATAAGGCTGTTGACGAACTGACGAGCGATATGGCATATAAAGCAGCACTTCGTGCGATTGAACGTGTCAACTATGATAAAAATAAGATTGACTTGATCATCATGGCCACCATCACCGGTGACCAGATGACTCCATCGACTGCGAATTTCATCCAATCAAAATTGGGACTTACCCATGAAGTGATGAGCTTTGACATCAATGCGGCGTGCACTGGTTTTGTATATGGGCTTGAGATTGCAGCAGCAATGCTACAAACAAAAAGATTCAGATCTGCTCTTGTCATAGGTGGTGAAATGCTGACAAAAATTGTAGATTATACAGATAGAAATACATGCGTATTATTTGGTGACGGTGCAGGAGCAATGATCATTGAACCAAGTGATATGGACTCTGATGCTGCTTATTTCTTTAATGCAGCCAGACCAGATGTCGCGGGTTCGCTCACGGTGATTCATAAAATTCAAATGGATGGGGAAAAAGTATATAAATTTGCTGTTGATGTGATGGAAGATGCGATTTTTCGCGTCTTGAAGGATGCGAATTTAACAATTGAAGACATCGATATGATTATTCCTCATCAAGCGAACGAGCGGATTATTCAATCAGTTGCGAAATCCATGGGTATTCCGATGGATAAATTTATGATTAACTTAAAAGAGTACGGCAATACATCTTCGGCAAGCATTCCGATGACGATTTCTGAGTATTATGATCAAACATTTACCAAAAACAAAACGATTCTTTTGGTTGCTTTTGGTGGTGGATTTACATGGGGAAGTGCGATTTTGCACTTATAGGTGAAAAAATGAAAAATGTCAATGAACTATTTAATACAAAATATCCTTTAATCCAGGGAGGAATGGCAAATATTGCTACAGCAGTTCTCGCATCAGCAGTATCCAATGCTGGTGGGTTAGGTCTTATCGGAGCTGGTGGTTGCGATGCTGAATGGGTCAGAGCAGAAATCAGGAAATGCAAGGAAATGACTGATAAGCCTTTTGGAGTTAACATCATGCTCATGAGCCCTCATGCAACAGAAATCGCCAAAGTAGTTGTTGAAGAGCAAGTTAAAGTTGTAACAACAGGTGCCGGTAGTCCTGGCATCTATATGGAATCTTGGAAAAAAGCTGGAATCATCGTGGTTCCTGTTGTTGCTTCGGTTGCCCTGGCAATCCGTATGGAGCGTCAAGGTGCAGACGCGGTCGTTGCAGAAGGCACGGAATCTGGTGGTCATATCGGTGAACTTACAACCATGGCTTTAGTACCGCAAATAGTAGATGCCATTAAAATACCGGTCATTGCTGCTGGCGGAATTGCAGATCAAAGGGGGGTTCTTGCAGCTTTCGCACTCGGTGCGAAAGGTGTTCAGGTAGGTACAGTGTTACTTGCGACTGTCGAGTGCCCCCCTTTGATCTGCACCCCCACACCAAACACACCCAACACA
>CAYQUB010000028.1:0-11100 GCA_964420625.1 uncultured Bacteroidales bacterium
CCTTTTGGGAAGAAGCAGCCGTAATGCAATAGAGAATCCCGGTTATCGCCGGATCAAGGAGATCCTTAAGAGTCAGGACGTGAACATAAATTTTGTTGGTTTGGACGAACAAGGGTTAATGGTAAACGAATTGATGGCCAGCCGGGCGAACATTGTTCATGTCACGCCGTCCCATCAGTTTCCGATGGGAATCGTCATGCCGATGAAAAGGCGGATGGAATTATTGGCTTGGGCTTCCGAGGGGGCGGACCGTTTCATTCTGGAAGATGATTACGACAGCGAATTCCGGTTTGTTGGTCAGCCGATTCCCGCTTTGCAAAGTTTGGATCGCTTTGGGAAAGTCATTTACATCAATTCCTTTTCCAAAAGCCTGGCCCCGTCCTTGCGGATCAACTACATGGTTTTGCCTGGGGAATTGTTGAAAAAATACCGGGAATTGCTTAGTTTCCATGTCTGCAGCGTTCCGAATTTTGAACAATATACTCTTTATAAGTTTATGGACGGCGGGTATTTCGAACGCCACCTTAACCGGATGCGAAATGTTTACAAGTCCCGGTTGGATGTTTTGGTTCAAGCTTTGGAAAAAGTCGGGATGGGGGGATTGGTGAGCATTAAAGGCAGCGGGTCCGGACTGCATTTCCTGCTTGAAGTCCGAAACGGGCTTAGCGAAGCCGAACTGATAGACCGGGCGAAAAAACGGGGGGTTCGGGTCCATGGTCTAAGCGAATATTATTTCGAGGCCCAAGATCAAGCGCCTTGGGGGACAGTCGTGATCGGATATTCCGCTTTGTCTGAAGAGAATATCGAAAAAGCGGTGATTTTGCTCGGCCAAGCCTGGAAAGGGCCTGAAAGTTTGCCCAAGAATAACTGTTGAAATAAAGAAAGCAATGAGTTATAATGAAATCACGAAAAAAAGGAAGTGATTCTGATGATAATGTTTGAAGTACTGAAAAAGTTTGGGATTTTTGATTCCGTTGACTCCGTCGACCGTTTCGGAAGAGGGATCATCAATCGAACTTATTTGGCCTCCGCGAAGAATAACCGCTATATTTTTCAAATGATCAACAATGAGGTTTTCAAGGATCCGGAAGACGTCATCAAGAACATTAATGCCATCAACGATTTTTTCTCGAGAGAACCGCTTTTGGAAAAAGCCGTTTTCGGTCCCGCGCTAAAGTCGGAAGGAAATGGCTTAAAATTCGTTAAAGTCGAAGATACTTTCTGGCGGGGGTATCAACTTACGGAAACGGCTCAGGTGTTTAAAAAAGTGATCAACAATACCCTAATCAATGAAATCGGAAAAGGCGTCGGCCTTTTTCAGAGATCGCTGGTCGCTTTTGAACCCAAAAAGCTGAAGATCACCCTTCCGGACTGCCACGACACTTTCAAATTCTATGCCAACCTTCAAAAAGCCATTTCGGAGGACTATGAAAAAGCGATTCCGCTTTTCAACGAAACCAAATTCTTGGATGATCGCCAAGGGGTAATGACCATGCTTTCCAATTTGCTCAGCACCGGGCAAGTCCCATTGCGGGTCGTCCACAACAATCTTCGGCTGAGCAACATGCTTTTTGACAGCAACACCTATCAATTTAAAGGACTGATCGGGTTGGATGCGGTCATGCCGGGAACGCTTTTGACCGATTTTGGGGATTCCGTCCGTTATTTTACTTCCACGAGCCGCGAAGACGAAAGCAATTTGGAGTTTGTAAAAATCAACATGACTTTCTTCAAAGAGTTTTTTAAAGGCTATTTTGAACAAACCAAAGAATTCATAACCGATCGGGAAACTGAATATCTCGTCGACTCCGTCAAGATCATGGCTTTGGAAAATGCCATTCGTTTCCTGACCGATTATCTTTTGGATAACAAGAAATACCATGTGGATTACTTGGAGCAAAACCTCGACCGGGCCAAGAACCAAATAAAACTGGTTCAGGACATCGAAGTCAATTATCAGGAAATGAAGACCATGGTTGGGGAGATCAGCTATAAAGCCCGCAATCGAGTTTAAGAACCAGAAAAACGCCAAAGGCGTTTTTCTTTTTGTAATAAAAAGCGATCCAAAAAAGGGGAAAAGAAAAATCTCCCGATCAAAAAAAATAACCGTTTTTGGGATGGGCTTTTAGACGGTTTCAGAGAAGAAAACCGCAAAGAATCGGGTTTTAATCCGTGAATAAATAAAGATTGGTTGAGAATTGATTTGAAAAAACCGTTTGAAAAACAAACGTCTTTTTTCATTTTGCTTTGGTTTGTAAAATCTGGCTGTCTTGATTTACTGCGAATTCGAGACCCAAAAAACGAACTAGAAGGAAATGGCGGGCGAATTATTGGGGCTGGTTAAAACTTTGGGTATTTCTATGAAAAATGGGGGTTTTTTGAAAAATATTTTCTTTTACAATTACCCAGGGCCGTGATATAATGTTTTTGATTTAACAAGCGTTTTATTTCATCGCGAAAGGATAGATTTTAAGCTTTTCCCCTTATTTTCAGAAAGGAAACGGCTTATTTTGGGAGACAAAACATGGCTGGAAATTTTGACATCACACAAATCAGCACTTATTTTAACTATGCGATTCTGATAATGATCGGATTGGGAGCGCTCGGCGGATTCTTGGCCGGGATGTTCAAATCGGTCTATAATTTTTGCGTTTTTTTGGGTTTGCTTTTGCTCGGCTGGTTTTTAAGCCCCTTATTGACCACCTATCTGATGGATTTCGATATCTCATCGGTTTATCCGCTGAACATCTCCGGAATCGACGTGACTTCGATCAATGCTTTTTTGCTATCATTCATTGAACTCAATTATCCGGATTATGCGGCCTTGATGGCCGAAGGGACGGAAACTTTTGCTTTGGTCAGCCAACTGATCTTCATGGTGGTGCGTTTAGTCGTCATCATTGTCTGGTTGGTTCTGATGTATACGGTATTTAAGGTCCTTTTCTGGATCGTATATCAATTCGTCAAACCGCGGCATCGCACCGCCGAAGGAAAACGGACAAAGAAGACCATGGGTTCCCGTTTGGGCGGAACGTTGGTTGGCGCTTTGAAATCGCTGCTGACGGTCATGCTTTTGAGCATTCCGCTGTCCGGGCTCTGTTCTCTGACCTCTTCGGTTGTTGGAATGCTGCCAGCGAATGAAACCGGCGATGAAGCTCCTTATGTAATGTTTCTGACCTCGGACGGCGCCATTTTGAGAGAAACGGCCGCGCCGGAGATCCCTGGTTTTACCGCTGAGCAGACGGATGCCGTTTTAGCCTTCATGAACAACTATCGGACCACTTACGCGGGCATCGCTTCCGGACTTCTTAAAGTCGGGGGCCAGCCGATTGACGAATATGCTTTTGATGAAATCATG
Source organism: uncultured Bacteroidales bacterium (assembly GCA_964420625.1). Taxonomy (GTDB): domain Bacteria; phylum Bacillota_I; class Bacilli_A; order ML615J-28; family CAG-698; genus UBA2253. Next base: position 3,359 of record CAYQUB010000028.1, read on the forward strand.
TCCTTTACGGTCGGAGAATCGCAAGTCAAACTCCGGCTGGAGATACAAACCGCGCTCGAAGTATACACGACGCTGACGAGCAACATCGAAGGCGAACTCACCCTGGAAGCCGTCATGGCCTTGGATGAAGAAACCCTGACCGGGATCTTTGAGGACATCAGCACTCTCAAGATCATCCAGGTGGCCATTCCGGTTGGCATTGAATTTGTCACGGAAACCGACATCCTGGGAACTCAGATGGACGCGGTCAGCCAATTCGTTGACATCGAAACCTTAGCCGATCAGCTGAAAGACATCGATTACGGAACGGAATTGGAAAATATCGGAGCCGCCGTGGTTGACGTAAGCCAATTGGGATTATTCGGTTCGGAACTTTCCGGACTGGAATTATACATGAGTCTGGACGCGGAAACTGTTTCCTCGCTTTTGGATTCCGTCGGCGAGTTGGAACTGGTTGACATCCTCGGCGGCGTTGGCATGGGTTATTTGCTTTCCAACGAAACCTTCATCAACAAACTGACGGAACTTGGTTTAACGACTGACGATCTGGTTTTCGACGAGGTTGATTGGGGAGATGAGATCGCCAACCTTGGCGACGTTTATGCGACTTTCCAAGTTTTGGGAATCACTTCCACCGATTTCGCAATGATCGATTTTGAACAAATGACGGACGAAGAACTAAATGCTTTTGCCACCGCCCTGTTCCAATCAACCGTCTTAAGTGACAACAACGGCGTCTTGGTTCAGGTGGGACTGAGTTTCCTTCCTGAAGAGTATAAAGATTTCATTACCGCGACTTCGATCGAAGCCGGCGATTTGGCTTCTTTGCTGGGTCTCGGAAAAGTTCTTCTTTCCAGCGGGATCATGGACGAAGACTTTGATCCGCTGACCTTACTCAGCGAAGACAACATTGTGCAATTGGCCGATTACATTTCCGGCTCGGATCTGCTCAGCAGCAACATCAGCAACATCATCAGTTCCTTGCTCAGCTCGGTCCAGCTTCCGGAAGGACTCACGATCACCATTGATCCGGAATTTGACTGGTCCGGCGAAAACGGCCGAACCGAATTGATCGCTTTGTTCACCGCGGCTTCAAAATTGGTCGAGTTAGGGATCAGCGATGCCGACTTCCTGTCCAATTTGACCGGGGAAACCATCGAAGAATTATCCGATGCGATCTCCGATTCCCAGATCTTGATGGGAAACATCGGCAACATCTTGGATTACTTCCTAAGCGATCCGACCCTGACCGGCGGAATGACCATCGAGATCGGAACTTGGGATTGGACTTCCGAAGCCGGCAAGACCGAATTCAAAGCCTTATTGGGGGCTTTGGGATCCATTCTTTCCTCGAACTTATTGACTGATCCGGATTTGGCCAACCTCTCCGATGAAACGATCGCCGATTTGGCTGACAAACTTTCGGCTTCCGCCATCATTCGAAATAACTTAAGCAATATATTGAATCAGATGATCTCGACCTCGTCCTTCGAGTTTGAGATCGCGGCGTTCGATGATCCGAATGATTGGACCGCTTTGGAAATCAATTCCCTGCTGACTTCCGTGCGGATCATCATGTCCAAGACTAATTTCCCGGAAGATTTGTTCTCTTTGACCGAAGAAGAACTTGACACTTTGCTTTCATCCGAATTGATCTGCGACGCCATCGTTAGCGTCCTTGAGGACTATACCGGACCGGAAGGGTCCTTAAACGGCCTTCTGATCATCAGCAACGTTACGCAATGGAAAGACATTCGCGACGAACTTGGCAACATCACGACCGAAGGGGAACTCCGGAAATTGTTCCGGTCCGCTTCCATTCTGTTGGGACCGGCTCCGGATTTCGATAATCCGGACAACTTGGTCGACCCAAACAACATTCTGAATTTATCCGACGGGACCGCCGACACGAACCTGGACGGCGTCGTTGACGAACTTGACGATGACGCTCTCGGCGACATCCTCGATTCTCAGGTTTTACTTGACACGATCATCAACAAACTGATTGAATTCGGGACTCCGGACGGCGAAACCGAAGCCGTGCTGATCGTATTGCTGGCTGCGGATGATCCGCGTTGGGAAGACGAGATCCGAAACTTCATCAAAGCCGTGAAAGTCGTTTTGGGCGACCCGATCGATTTGAATAACATCAATGTTGATCCGAACGTCCTCAAGGACCTGACCAATGACCGGGGCGGGGAAGACGATGAAGTCGGAACGATCCTTCAATCAATCATCATTACCGATACCATCATTGATAAAATCATCGGCCTTGGGGAAGGCGAATCCACTTCCCTGGTCATCAACCTGACTCAGGAAGACGCTCGATGGCGCGACACGGAAACGGAAGACGGAGAGATCCGGAAACTTATCCGGGCCATTCAGATCATCTTTAGCGATCCGGCTTCGGATTTAAACAATCCAAACATCGATCCGAACGTCATTTTGAATCTGACCGACGGCACCGCCGACACCAACGGCGACTTGGTGGTCGACGAACTTGACAGCGACGAGATTGGCGAAATCTTTGCTTCGCAGATCGCTTCTGATTCCATGATTAAAGTCTTGTACGATTTGGGACAAGGCGATGCTCCGGCCTTGGTCATCAATCTGACTTTGACCGATGCCAGTTGGTATGACGACGGAACCACCGACGGCGAACTTCGTAATTTCGTTCGGGCGGTAAAAGTCGTTTTGGGAGACCCGATCGATTTGAACAACATCAATGTGGATCCGAACATTCTGAAAACTTTGTCCAACGAACGCGGAGGGGAGGACGATGAAGTCGGAACCATTCTAAAATCCATCATCATCACCGATACCATCATTAAAGAAATCGTGGGCTTGGGCGGAGACACCAGCTCGTTGGTCATCAATCTGACCCAGGAAGACGCAAGATGGCGCGACACCGAAACCGAAGACGGAGAGATCCGGAAACTAATCCGGGCCATTCAGATCATCTTTAGCGATCCGGCTTCGGATCTAAACAACCCGAACATTGACCCGAACGTCATTCTGAATTTGACCGATGGGACCGTTGACACCAACGGCGACTTAGTGGTCGATGAACTTGACAGTGACGAGATCGGCGAGATTTTCGCTTCCGTCATCGCTTCCGATTCCATGATCAAAGTGTTATACGATTTAGGACAGGGAGATGCTCCATCACTGGTCATCAATTTGACCCTTACCGACGCTCGTTGGTATGATGCTGTGGAAACGGAAGGCGAACTAAGGCATTTCATTCGGGCCATCAAAGTCATTTTGGGGGACAGCCCGGACTTAAACAACGTCAATGTTGACGCGAATGTTCTTAAGACCCTGACCCTTGGAGAAATTGATCCGGCCGAGGATGATGTGAAGACCATTCAAGCATCCATCATCGCCAGAGATACCATCATTGATAAGATCATTGATATTGCCAATCCGACCGAGGGCGAAGCCAGTCTGATCGTCAATTTGGGAGCCGCTGATGAAGCTTGGTTTGACCAATTCGTTGGCGAAACCAGAACCGACGGCGAGATCCGAAAACTCATCAAAGCCATTCAAATCATCTTCCAGGATCCGGCCGATGACATCAACAACCCGAACATCGATGCCAATTTGGTTTTGGAACTGACTAACGGTACCGAAGACACCAACGGTGACTTGGCCGTTGATGAACTTGACAGCGATGAACTGGGGGAGATCCTGAGATCGCGGATCATTTCCGATTCCATCATCAAACAACTTCGCGATTTAGGAGCGGGAGAAAATCCGACTCTGATCGTGGACTTGGCCGCCGATGATCCACGGTGGAACGACAGCGAGACCGGTGACGGCGAGATCCGAAATCTGGTCATCGCGGTCGGAATCGTTTTGGTTGAAGACCTGGAAGGCAACATTGACCTGAACAATCCAACCATTAAACCGCAAGCGGACATCATGAGACTCCCGGATGCGGATATTACCACGCTTTTGCGATCCATCATCTTAAGCAAGACCATCGTGAAAGAAGTCATTGCCAATGCGACTCTGACCATTCCGGCCGAGTTGGCAAGCCGCGATGCGGCCGCTTGGTATGATGAGGGCGAAACGCACGGCGAACTGCATAATTTGATCAGCGTGGCCTCCATTTTGATGGATGACGGCGCGACCACCTTCTCGTCATCAAAATTCCTGAATATGACGGAAGCGCAAATTGACACCGTTTTGGCCAGCCTGATCGCGAAGGAAACCATTAAAAACGAACTTCGGGGCATGAGCGCCATCATCATTGACGAAGCCAATCCGTTGTTCATTTGGGACGATACCTATGTTGGTGAAGACCGGACCGACGGCGAATTGCGAAAACTTTTAGTTTCCGCGACTCTGCTCGTGGAAAACGAAGAAATCAACATTGACAAGATCCTGACCTTGTCCAACGCTCAGTTGGATCAGTTGGTTCAGTCGAGGATCATTGTTGACTCAGCGGTCCGCGAATTGACCAACATGACTTCGCCAACCGGATCGCTGTATCAAGTTTTGTACCTTCCGGAAGATCCGGCCCCTGATTATTACTTGGGCAGCAGCGGGGAACTGAAACGGTTCTTCATTGCTTTGCAATATTTGAAAAACGGCAATACGACTCCGGAACAAGGAGTCGCGGACATGACCGCCATTTCCTTGGCGTCTCTGACTGATGAACACCAACCGGAGATTTTGGCTTCCGACATCGTCATGAATACGATCATCGTCAACATTCAAAACGAAGCCACGACCGGAACGACCCTAAAATTGCCGGCGAAATTCACCGAAGGCGATCCGCTTTATGATGAAGCCGCTTGGGATACGGAAGTTCCGAACATCCTAGCCGCCATGGAAGTATTCCTTGGAACCAACGCTGACTTAGCGGCGATGAACATCAGCGCCGATAATTTCACCAATCTGACTGACGGAACCGTTGATACCAACGGCGACTTGGTGGTCGATGAAAACGACAGCGATGAAATCGGCGTCATTGTGGCCTCGGAGATCATTGCTTATACGATCGTGCAGGAAATTGAGACCGAAGCCAGCCGGGTCGATCCGGTCATCATCATCCCGGTCACTTTGGCGGATGAAGACTGGTACGGCGATCAGGGCGAACTTCGAAAATTCCTGATGGCCGTCAGTGCTCTGACCACCACCGGCTTGCAAGTTGATGCGGCCAAATTCCTCAATCTGACCGATCCGGAAATCAGCCGCGTCGTTGCTTCCGCCGTTCTGTCCAATTCCATCGTGAAGAAGATCGAAGCTCAGCGCAACGAGCCAGATTCACTCATCACTTTGCCTGATAAATTTAACCCGGATTCAGGCGCCGGTGTTTATGAAGAAAGCTTGTGGCACGGAGAAACCGGCGAACTCGCCAAGACCCTGAAAGCCCTGAGAAACCTCGGCATGACCGATTATAACGCGGATATCTCGATCCGGCCGTTGTTTGATGAAGCCAATGATGTCATTCCGGAAGTCATTCTGGCCAGCGAAGTTGTTGAAGCCACCATCATCAACAAGATCGAAACTGAGGCCGCGGTTGGCGGAAGCCTTAACGGAACCTTGATCATTCCAAATGACATTACTTGGGAACGAACCGTGGTTCTGGAAGTCGAAACCGATGAAGGCGAACTTCGTCGCTTCCTGAAAGCCATTGACATCATCCTTGATGGCGGCGAATTGGAAAGCGCAGCCTTCGATGTAGAAAAATTCTTTGATGACGCTGAACAGCCGATATTGCTCAATTCCCGAATCATCGAAGCTTCGGTGGTCAATAAGATCGAAGCCGAAGCTTCAGTCGGCGGTTCATTGGAAAACAAACTGGTTTATCCTTCGGATTGGGTTCAATCCGATTGGTACGGAACCGAAGGCGAACTCGTTGACTTCCTGGCTTCCATTGAGATCGTTCTTAACGGTGATTCTTTTGATAATGCATCCTTTGAAGTCGATAAATTCTTGGGACCGGATCGGGCAACCTTGCTGACCTCCCGAGTCATTGAAGCTTCGGTCGTTGAATACGTCATTGATTCCGCCAACCCGGTTGATGGAATGTTAAAAGATTCGTTGTATCTGCCAAGCGGGCTGGAAACCAATAACCCTGAATGGTACACATTGAGCGGAAACGAAATCAACCGCTTCCTGGATGCCATCAACATCATCATCGGCCCGGCGGAAACTTATGCCAATGCCAACTTCTCCGTTGACACCATTCTGGGCCCGGATCAGAGCACACTGCTTGATTCGAAAGTGGTTGAGGCCTCGGCCGTTCGCTATGTCATCGAATCGGCCGCTGTTGGTGGAACAATGCATGATACTCTGATCATCCCGGTTGACCTGCAGACCAATGGCGTCTTGTGGTACGGTGCGACCGGCGAATTGGCGAAGTTCCTGGATTCGATCGAAATCATCATCGGACCGGCCGGAACTTACACCGCCGCGCAATTTGACGTGGACACCATTTTGGGACCGGATCAAGAAGCCTTGCTTGAATCGCGGGTAACCGAAGCGTCCGTCATCAATCAAATCAAACTTTCAACAAACCTGATCTTCCCGGACAAGACTGTCCCGGCGGATGTGATCAAATATTATTACTTAAGCGATGAAGACATTGTTTGGGAGAGAACTTACACCGATGAAGTTGTTACCGATATCGGCGAATTGCGTCGATTCCTGGCCGGCATCAGCGCCATCAACACCGCCACCGGCGGAGATTTCGCGACCTTGGTATTTGATATGAATGCCTTGATGAGCGTCAACTTCACAACTGTCCTGGAGTCCCGTATTTTGGAAGCTACCGTCGCCGACATGGTTGACGGCATGCTCACCAGCTCCTTGAACGGATTCATCAAGACTCCGGATGATGGATTCCAGTGGTACTATCACGCTACTTCGACCGATGTGACTTCGGGTGCGGTTCGCCGCGGCGAATACATCCTGATCGATGACGTCGTTGATACTCTGCAATACAGCGATTTGCTTGGCTTCCTGAACTCCATTCAACAAATGGATGCGGCGGGATTGGATTTTGAAAACATCACTTATACGACCGTCGCCGCTTGCGACTCGACCGCTTTGTCTACGGCTCTTTGGGATTACTCAAGAGTCATGCGCGGATCGATCGCGACCATGCTTAACAAGACTTTGGAAGCCGTTCCGGATCCATTCCACATCAAGCCGACTTTCAACGATGGACAATTCACATCCAAACAGGATGTCAAAGACCAATTGGATATCTTCAAAGCCTTCGTGGCACTATTGTAAAAAAACAAAACCTGACCCGGTTTTAACCGGCCGGGTCAGGGTATTTTTGGAAAGGTAAATTATTATGAAATTAATTATTGCCATTGTTTCCAATGATGACAGCCCGGCCCTGATGAAGGAACTGGTCCGAAATCAGTATTTCGTGACCAAACTTTCTTCCAGCGGGGGTTTTTTGCGCCGCGGGAACACCACTTTGATGATCGGAGCCAAAGACCATGAGATTGATGGCATCATCAAACTCATTTCCGAACACTCCAAGACCCGGAATGAACTTATCCCCAGTTCCATAATCAGCGAGTTCGGGATCATGCCTTCCGCTCCTTTGGAAGTGACCGTCGGCGGAGCCACCATTTTTGTGGTGCAAGTGGAAGATTTCATGAAAATTTAAACAAAAAAATCAATAGCGGGAAGCTTTCGCCTCCCGCTATTCTTTATTTGATTATGTTAAAGAATTAGTGGTCAACAAGTACCTGTTAAAGAATTAGTGGTGA
>CAYQUB010000029.1:0-6760 GCA_964420625.1 uncultured Bacteroidales bacterium
GGTTTTTCTTTGAGACCGCATTCCTGACCGTTATAAATGAACGGGCATCCTTTCAAAAGAAATATCAGGGCATTGGCGTTTCGAAGCTGGGCATCGGTGGTCAGAAACTTGGCCAGACGCTCCATGTCATGGTTTTCAATGAAACGAAGTTTTATGTAGTTCTTTGGGTAGGTCGATTCCTGACGCATCAGATCGTCAACCCATTTTTCCAAGTTTCCTTTTCTCTTGAAGTATTGGTAAAAGTCATCAATTATGTCATAATCATAGCAAATATCGAAGACTCGGTATATTTCGCTGTCGCTGCAAACTTCATATCCCAAATCGCGAAGATATTTGATGAAAGACAAGTGCACTGATTCGGATACATAAATCAAGTCCGGATTAAGGGCCGTCAATTCCTGACGGGCTCGTTTCCAGAAACTAAGCGGAAGCAAAGGCGCAACGTCACAACGGAAACCGTCGACTCCAAACCCGGTCCAATATCGCAAAACATTTATCAATTCATTCTCCAGCGGAACATTGTCTTCGAATTTGAAATCGGTGATGTCCCACCAATCCCCGACCCGGTTCGCAAATGAACCATCCGGTTTATGAAAATACCAATCCGGATGGGTCTTGGAATAAACGGCATCATGAGAAGTATGATTGAATACAATGTCAATGATGACTTTTAAATCCCGCTTGTGTGCTTCATTCAGAAAGTTTTGAAAGTCCCGGAGCGTTCCCAAATCGTGGTTGATCTCATAATAATTGGAAATCGAATAGGGGCTTCCCATGGTCCCTTTTCGGTTCAGTTTCCCGATTGGATGAATCGGAAGCAATTGGATGACGTCAACATGCAGACTTTTGATTTGATCGAGTTTTTTGAGGGCTCCTTTAAAATCGTGAGTCGGACTGAACTGGCGAATGAACATTTGGTAAAAAACTAGGTTGCGTAAATCGATTGATGTGTTTTTAGCCATAATAATCTCCCTTGATAATCAAATCATACTAAATATCTCTTCAGGAATATGTATGTAATGCTTCTCATCTTTTCCAAAACGCTTTTAGTTTCTCTCTTTTTCCAATAACTGGACGATTTCACCAATGTAAAAACGATGGAAATCTTTTCGGGAATAATATTTTCCGATGACCAATTCCGGAATCTCTTCTGAATTCAGATCTTGAAAATAAATTTTTTTACATACGAAGGTCAGGCGGGATTCTCCAAAGGTCACTCCTCCGTCTTTTACTTCCAAAGGCATCAGCTCGCAATTTTTAATTTTGTCTTCATCTTTTCCGCTGTGGGTCCCCAAATAAGACAGTTTCTCCCGAAAAGTTTCTTCATAAAACGAAACCGTGAATATGTCATGGCTTTCCATCAGATCATAGGTGTGCCTTGTCGGTCGGACATAAACAATGACCACGTTCTTTCCCCATAGCACGCCCATGGTGGCCCAGCCGATGGTCATCGTATTGAAATCTTGAAGGGTTCCGGCGGTCAGCAGGGCATTGTCCTTTCCGATGATTTTAAATACGTTCTCTTTCAAATAAAGAATGTCTTTTTCTCTCATGTCAGTAAAAGCAGCTTTCTCCGATAAATTCTCTTAACAAAGAGTTGCAAGGAACATAACGATCGTCGATGTCCTTAAAATATTTTAAAAACTTCACCAGGCGGTTGGCCGCAATGAAAAATTCATCATTGTGGTCGATTTTTTCCAAAACCGGAAGCGCGTATTTTTTCATGACATTCAGTTCATAAGTCAATTCGGTATTGAAAATGAAATCGGCTTGTTCCTGAAATGGGTAAATCCAACGGAATTCCCCTCGGCGAACCGATGGCCACATTTGGAAAGTAGTGACCGGATTCGTTTTCCGGAACTTGGCATCGCGAACGATCCTTCTCAGCATCCGTATGTCGGTCGGACTGATGGGATTGTGATTATCAATGTTGATCTGCGAAGTCGGGCTGATGTAGATTTTAAACTTTTGATTTTTGGGAATCAAATTGGTCAGTTGCTCGTTGAGAGCATGGATCCCTTCAATGATGATCGGAGTATTCGGTTCCAAACGGGCTTTGTGATAAGCGACCCGTTTCCCGATCTGGAAATCGAATTCCGGGACATCTACCTCTTCGCCTTCGATCAGGGCTAACAGATTCCGGTTAAATAATTCAATGTCCAAAGCCTCGATATGTTCAAAATCCGGTTCTCCGAATTCGTCAATCGGGGCTTTGTCACGATCCAGGTAATAATCATCAATCGAAATTTTGACCGGGTGGATCCCTCTAGTCATAAGTTCGATTCGCAAACGGTGAGAGAACGTGGTCTTCCCGGATGAAGACGGTCCGGCGATGGCGATCAGCCGGATGTTGTGAATGTCATTTTTGATCCTCAGCCCCAATTCGGATAACATGTTGTTATGCTTGGTTTCGCACATGTTGACCAAATCAGTTGCCTTCCCGGCTTCAACGTATCCGTTTAATTTGGGAATTGAGTTGGCTTGACAATTTTCCGACCATTCGCGAGCTTCGCGAAGCATCCTTCCGAAACTTGGAGAATCGATGAATTCGGGAATGTTTCCGTTGATTTCCGCTCGCGGAAGCTGAACGATGAAACTCGGAAAATAAAGTCTCAGCCGGTAGCTCTTTAGATAGCCGGTGGAAGGAACCATGTAACCGAACATGTAGTTGATGTAGTTTTCACAAACATAAACGTTGACCGTATCCTCGGACCGGTATTTCAAAACCTCGATTTTATCGAGATAGTTTCGCGAACGATAAATTTCGACCGCTTCTTCTTTTTTTATTTTTTTCCGGATGATCGGGTAATTGGCTTCAACCAGTTTCTTCATTTCCAAATCAAGTCTGTTTAGGAAGTTCATGTCGATTCGCGCGGCTATCCCCCAAACGTCGCAAATGTACGAGCGGGAAACGCTTTGACTGAATTTTACTTTTATGCCGGGATAAAGCCGCTCGAGAGCCATGATCATCAGATAACGAACGCTGGTCTCATAGACTTTCGCGGCTTCAAAACTGCTCAGATCCAGAAACTCGACTTGCGCGTCGTAATTGACGTAGTATCCCAGTTCCCGAAGGCGATTGTTCACCTTGGCCACATAAGCGTTGACCTTCAGATCTTTCGCTAATTTTTCGAGGGTAATTTTTTCTTCAAACTGCAGAATTTGCTGGTTGACTTTGATTGTGAACATTAAGGGGCTCCTCTCCTGATGAAATGGCAAGATCCTTTTTCTCGCTCATCAAAGGAAGGATGATCGACAGCGTCACCATAACCAAAGGGTTATAGAAGGTGGTGTCGAACATTCCGTGAACGAGCAAATTAAGGATGATGAAAAATACATAAATGTTATAATCGCATTTCAGAAGCGACTGGCGGATCAATTGGAAAAGGTAATAGATGAAGGCAATCATTCCCATGATCCCGATGGTCGCCAAAGTTTGGATGATGAAATTATGGTAATAAGTGCTGGTTCCAACCAGAGAAAGGTAATATTCGGAAGTATAAATTCCGCCTCCGAAAAGCGGATATCGCAGAAAAACATTGACGCCGACCCGGTAAAGGATCTCCCGTCCGCTCAGCGAAACTCCTCTTTGATTCAAAACTTCAAAAAAACTCTTGACCACTCCGGTTGGAATGCCAATCAATAAAAGCACCAGCAAAATGAAGATGATGACCATAAAAGCTTTCTTCATGAATTCGGTCTTGTTTTTTATGTCACCCAGGAACTTGATGATCAGGGGCAAGAAAGTGATCAAAACCGCCAAATATGCTCCCCGCGACAAAGTCAGAACCAAGCCAAACAACTCAATGATCAAGGCCAAGATCAGTTGGTACTTCTTTTGGTACTGAGCGAACCAATAACAAGTCAAGGGGATCGTCATCAAATACATCATGGCTACATAATTTATGTTTGCCCAACTCAAGTCAATGGCTTTCCAGTTGAAAAAATCCAAAATCGTCCCGCCTTCAAATATCTCCAGATTATAGATCATCGTTTCCGCGAAAATCATCAATCCGAAATAAGTAAAACACCGGGCCAGGTAAATTCGGGTTTGGAAGGGATCGTATTGGTTTTTAAGGTTATAATAGTAAGCGAACAGAAAAATATAAAAGACCATCATGGCGATCCCGAGAAGCGGCGATTTCCAATCCGGGGCATTGACCGCCGAGAAGATTGAAGCGATCAGCAAAAAAATCATCCCAATCAGGACTTGGTTCGAAAAATTCGCTTTCTTTCGAAATAAATCATAAACCAAAAAGGGCATGGCCACCGCGGCAACGATCAAAGCCGGAACCAGATAAACCGCCCGCGTCTCCAACCGCAGGGAAGCAATCCCGAATAAGATGATCGGAACCAGACGAAAACGGTTAAAGTCAAAAATAAAGATGAGCAGTACCAAGAGCAGACCGACGGGAATGGCCAAGTAAGCAAAATGAAATTTCCAATTGGCCAAAGCGACCAAAAGGAAAAAGATAATGTATAAATCGCTGTCAAAAAACTTCCCAAGGACGGATCTTACTTTTTGGGTTTCCTTACGATTAAGAAAGTTGTGATATATGTCTTTGATTTTTTGCATTTTGGTGGAACCTTCCAAATTCAAGAAGTCAATTTGAAGTAATTATATCATAGCATGCCACATAAATCAAACAACTTCCCGAAGAGACGGACTTCAAAAAAAACATCACGGTTAGTGATGTTATTTCGCTAGTTTGGTTTTGGCAGTTTCGCAGAGAACGGTGAAAGATGCAGCATCATGAATGGCAAGTTCGGAAAGCATTTTCCGGTTGACCTCGATATTGGCGTTTTTTAAGCCAAACATCAATTTGCTGTATGATAATCCATTCATTCTGGCGGCAGCGTTGATGCGGGTAATCCACAGTTTTCGGAAATTACCTTTGCGGTCACGCCGGTCGGCATAAGCATAAGTCAAGGACTTCATTACCTGAGCCTTGGCAGTACGGAATAATGTATGTTTTGAGCCAAAATAACCTTTGGCCAGAATTAAAACTCTTTTTCGTCTTCTTCGGGAAACGACTCCACCTTTTGTTCGTGGCATAAATATTACCTCCTATTATTTAATATTTGCGATTTGTTGACGGATACGGCTTAAGTCTGATTTGGATACACAAGATTCTTTACGCAAGTGACGGGCTCTCTTTTGGGATTTACCCGGTGCCAAGTGGCTGTTTCCCGGACGGCTGAACATAACCAGACCGGTTCCGGAAATTTTAAAACGTTTTTTTGTACCGCAATGGGTTTTCATTTTGGGCATATTCTACACTCCTTTTAATTTTTTTTCTTGGGAACAAGAATCAAAGAAATACTTTTCCCTTCTTGGACGGGCTTGGTTTCCGCGCTGGAAATGTCCGATGTCATCTGAATGAATTTGTCCAAATTCTTTTGGGCATCGATGTCGGAAGACATCATTCGGGCGCGACGGTTGAAACGCAATGTGACTTTAAGTTTGTCTCCGCCTTCAAGGAATTTCCTTCCGGTTCTTAACTTAGTTTCAAAGTCATTTGTGCTTATCACCGGAGTCAGCCAAATTTCTTTTACGGTGACAATTTTTTGGTTCTTTTTGGATTCTCTGGCCTTTTTCCGCTGCTCATAATGGAACTTACTGTAGTCGAGAAAACGACATACCGGAGTTTTGGCGTTTGGAGCAACGCAAACTAAGTCTAGATCCAAGCTTCGGGCCATTCTTATGGCTTCGTTAATTGGCTTGATGCCTAGCTGTTCGCCTTTTTCATTGATGACCAGAACTTCAGATGCATTAATGTTTTCATTGATTAATGCATCGGTTTTGCGATCAATATTCTTACTAATAAAACAACACCTCCTAAAGTGTTTGTAATAAAAATAGCAAAAGAAAAGTGAGCATCAAGCAAAGACACCCACCTAAGATCACAAATGTTCCTATTTAAGTGACGTATACCTACCGATGCGAAATCGATCAGGTGAGAAGTGGGTACTTCCTCTTTCCACTATGATTTATTACTCGTTTATTATACAATAAAGCCAAAAAAAAGTCAACTGCTATTTTTAAATCTTTCGGGTTCTTCCGACTTCGCCCATTGTATCATAATCTTTCGAAAAATTAAAGGTCTTTGAAACGAAAGAACAAAAAGTTAATGGTCAACATGACCAGTATAAGAAATATGGCATGAAATATCCCAAAGATCAATTGCATTGACTCGTCTTCAAACCCCAGGAGAATCAAATTATAAAGAAAATAGGTTTCCGAATCCGGGTTTTCGCTGATGAGCATCCCGATGTTCATGATCGAAAAAGGAACGATTATGGTATATAAATTCCGAAACATTTGCACGAAAAGCATTCCGAAAAAACCGTAAAAAAGCAAAAACAGAAACAAATTCCCGAAAGCCGCCAGATCCTCGCTCCGAAAAACGAACCCCGGGTAACCGATCCAACCCACAACCAAATAGATGACATATTCTCCCAAAACGAAAAAAAAGCCACCAATCCCAAGGGCCAAAACTTTTGAGAAAAAATACCTAACACGGGAAACGCCGGAAGTCAAAAGCAAACAAGAATACTGGTCGACTTTGGGATGAAAGGAATTTCCCATCAAAAAAATCGCCAAGAACCCGGATACGATGCGCAGGATCATGAACGAATTATAAAAATATAGGGCGTTGCTTTCCGAAAATCCGTAAATGTCCCCCAAAAGTTGTACTGACAAAACGTCCCCGATGACTGACAAAATCAAGACCGAACCGATAACAATCAAAAACGTTTT
>CAYQUB010000029.1:6770-11097 GCA_964420625.1 uncultured Bacteroidales bacterium
TAATACTATTTCTCTGTTAATCGTAACCATTTGAGGTAATTAAAATGGCAAGAAATCAGATTTTTCATTCAATTTTCCGTCTTCGATCTTCAGGGAAAGGTCAGCCACAGGTTCGTACTGCTTGGGATAATGGGTCGTTACGATCAAGGTTTTTTTATGCCGTTTCAGAATTTCCATTTGATCGATCAGCTGCCTTTGTGATTTTTCATCCAATCCGCTCATCGGCTCATCAAAAAAATAAAACTCCGGAGAAGTCAATAACGCTTGAATAATCAAGACTTTTTGATGCATTCCCTTGGACAGTTCTCCCATTCTACGATCACGGGAATCAGAAAGATCCCATTCTTTTAACAAGACGGCAATGTTTTCGTTGGCCTTTTTATTTGTCAAGCCCCGGATCCTTGCCAGTTCAGACAAGCACTGATCAATGCTCAGAAATTCCGGAAACACCATTCGCTCAGGGACATAGCCGATGGCGGTCTTGGGAATTTTGACTGTTCCCGAGTCAAAATTGATCAGCCCTAGAATACCTTTGAGAAGCGTACTTTTTCCGCTGCCGTTTTCGCCAACCAGCAAATAGCATTTCCCAGGCTGGAAAACATAACTGACCTGATCCAGGACTGTATGTTTTCCGAATGATTTTGTTACTTGTAACAATTCAATAATTTTCATAAGTGCTGATGATCAATCGGTTAATCTCCGGAAGATAAAAGGCATAGTCCGTAAAGTAAGTAAAATCATTTAAATAAGCGACCTTTTCTTCCCCGCTTACGGCATACTCAATCATTAGCCCGAAAGAATTGGTTTTCATTTCCATTGCATATTTAAGCGGAAGCAGAAAAGAAGCGTTCTCTCCTTCCGAAATTTCCATCCCCAAAGCCGAATTGTCACCGACGCCAAGCGCTTCATAATCAAAGCCCAAGACCGAGTCGATGGAATCGCTGGCTTGATAAGGGTAATTAAAAGTTTCGGTTACATC
This sequence comes from uncultured Bacteroidales bacterium, assembly GCA_964420625.1. Taxonomy (GTDB): domain Bacteria; phylum Bacillota_I; class Bacilli_A; order ML615J-28; family CAG-698; genus UBA2253. The sequence goes on from CAYQUB010000029.1 coordinate 7,750, forward strand.
AGCGTTCGATACCGTAATATTGCCATCCAGCGGTTTGATCCGAGAAATGATCAAATTGGCTGAACTCGCATTGCGAATTCCGATTTCGACTGCCACCAAAGTTTTTCCGGATTCAACCACGTTGACCAACCCCCGAAGCCGGGAAACGTAAAAATCTTCATGGGCAAAAGAGGAAACTTTATATAAACAGAATGAACCGATATACATAAAAACATCTTCATCGGTCTTATTGCTGCCAATGGTAAGAAAAGCTTCCGGTATTTCCAATTGATAATCCAGGTCGGTGGAAAAATCCACCTTAAAACGGAATTCGAAAGAATAAAAGTTTTCATTCCGAAGAAAAACCGGTTCTTGGGAAGGATTGATGGCCACCAGCGTCAGAGGAAGCTGATTCTCCCTCTCGCGGTCGCTAACCGAACAGGAAGTTATACTGTCAAAATCGGTCAAGTGAGTTGTGGAAGAATTGATCAACAAACTGACTGACAGTTCATCTTCTTCCGAATAACCAGAAACCAGATTATGAGCCATCGGAAAAGCCGTGACTTTAAGCGTGAACGATTGTTTTGCGAAAACAATTACCAAACCAACGATAAGAAGCGCAACAATTAGGAATATGATCCCATAATGAATCTTCTTCATCAGGATAATTCTTCCTCAATCAATTCGTAATAGCGGGTGATGATGTCAACGTATTCCCAAGTACCTTTTTTAAAAGTGATCCCCATGAAACAATACTTGCTAACACCATTGGTGACGACCGCATCGCCGGTTACTCGGAAGGTAATCCGATGATCTGGTTCAACAACAAACGAGAACTTAGTGTCTTCGACTCTGGAAATCGACGTGGTTCGGTCGAGCTCAATCTCCCCTCCCGCTTTCAGGCCGGCGTCTATCTTTTTTATATTCCCTTCAAATTGCCCGGATAATGTCCCGGTCGTCTTAATGCTTCGTTCCGAATAATTGGTTTCTTTCATTTGGTAATCAATTTCCAAACGATCATTGGTCCGATTGCTGCGCGCGAAAATTACTTCCCCAAGGTAAGTAGCCGAGCTTTTGATGTTAAAAAAATGATATTTCCACCCGAAGAAACGATTTTTACCCAACGCTTCATAACCAGCTTGAATCTGTGCTGACGTCATGTCGACCAAGAGCTCGCCTTCGTCTTCAAAGGAAACGGCCATGATCCCCTCGTGTCCGGTGGTCGAATAAGCCTGGGTTTTTTGAATTCCGATCGCCGTCCATAAACACAAGACAACAATAAATAACTTTTTCATATTTCACCCTCCGTAATTATATTATCCGAAAACTTCGCGTTTCCGTTACGAAGGATAAAAAAAGGCTACTTCTTGGAAGCAGCCATGAATTTTTCAATATCGGGGATCTCTTTGATGATCTCCTTGCTTAAGTTTTCCGTTCCGGCTTCGGTTATCAGGACATTGTCCTCGATCCGAATGCCGAGGTTCTCTTCTTCGATATACAGACCCGGTTCAACGGTTAAGACCATGTCCTTAGCCAAGGTTTGTTCATTAAGCCCCGGATCGTGAGTGTCCAAGCCGGTGAAATGACCAATGGAATGGAAATAATATTTAACCAGTTCTTTGTCATCCTTGATCAATCCCAACCCAAAGGCAGCCTTTGTCAACAAATCTTTGGCGAAGTCGTTGTACTCTTTCCAGGTTACCCCCGGTTTCAAGAAAGCAATGCACTTTTTATTAACATCCAAGACCGCTTGGTAAACGGCTTTTTGACGGGCTGTGAACTTTCCGTTGACCGGAAAAGTTCGGGTGATGTCGCTGACATAAAATTCCGTGCGCGATCCCAAGTCGAACAAAACCAAATCGCCGTTTTCAAGGACTTTATTGTTGGCAACATAGTGCAAGATCGCTCCGTTTTTCCCGCTTCCAGCGATGGATTTAAAAGCATAATCTTTCTGTCCGTCGGATTTGATTGCAAAATCGAAATAAGCTTCCAATTGGTATTCGTAAAGTCCGGCTTTTGAATGTGCCATCAAGCTTTCGATCCCCGCTTTGGTGGTTTTGATGCTTTCGCGAATCAGCGCTACTTCTTCGGGAGCCTTGATCATCCTTAAGCCGATTACCATCTCATAAGCGTTGTGAATGGCAACTTCAGGATATTTTTTTCTTAAGAAATGTTGGGAAAATTCCAAAGCCGGATTGATGTAAACATCGTCGTTTCGCCTTTCCAAATTCAAATAAACGTTTTTGATGCGTTCCGTATGATAACGGGAATTATTCAAAAGCGCAAATACAAAATTGTTAAACTCGTCCGTGTACATCACTTTTTCGATTCCGGATTGTTGGCTGGTTTCTTCCAAGGTGAGTTTTCGTCCTACCCATTTGCTTAATATTTCATCATTTTTTTCGATGAACAGCGTTTCTTGGATCTTAGAACCTTTCTTGGTGATGACCAGCGTGACATTGGCTTGATTGATTCCAGCCAGATAGTAGAAATTCTTTTCTACTTCGAACGGATAATCTTCATCAGCCGATTTCGGGAAGGTCCGGCCGGAGAAAAAAATGGACAGAGAATTGTCGATGACCTGTTGGGTATATTTTTGGCGGTTGTTGACGAAGAATTCTTGTTTCATAATTAACCTACTTTCTTGATTATTTCGAAAACGGCTTCTTTGATCTCTTTGAACTTGTTTTCAACCAAATTCCGGTTGTGAGAGACCACCGAGAAATAAACTTTCATTTTCGGTTCGGTTCCGCTTGGACGCAGAACGAACCAACTTCCGTCCTCAAGGTAATATTTGATGACGTTGGAGACCGGAAGAGTTATGGGTGTGATCGAACCTATTTCTTTCTTTTGGGAAATTAAGTAATCCTCTTTGCAAACGATCCGGAACTTGCCGATATTTTCGTAACGGGTATTGTGAAAATGATCAAGTATTCTTTCGATCTTTTCGGCTCCTTCACGGCCTTCCAAACTGATGTTGACCAGATCGTCGTGGAAATACCCGTATTGCAAATAGATCTCATCCAAAACCTGAATCAAAGTCTTTCCTTGAGATTTGTAATAATTGGCGGCCTCGCAGCACAGAAGCAAAGCTTGCAGAGAATCTTTGTCACGGACGAAGTCGCTGACCACGTATCCGTAAGATTCCTCATATCCGAAGAAAAATTGTTTGTCGGTTCCTTCCAACAATTTGGCCTGCGAACCGATGTACTTGAAACCGGTCAGGGTGGAAATGACTTCCAGACCTTTGCTTCTCGCGATCTTGGCTCCAATTTCTGAGGTGAAGATGGTATTGAAAACCACGGCGGGCAATTTTATCGGCCGGTTATTTACAAGAAAATAAATCAGAATGGCTCCGGTTTGATTTCA
>CAYQUB010000030.1:0-10883 GCA_964420625.1 uncultured Bacteroidales bacterium
GCTTTCATTTTGGAAATGGCGGCCGGAAGACGGTTCTCGTCGCACAAATCATTGTTTTTTCCAAACGGAAGGTGCATGATCACTTCCAAAGCCGGAAAGGGGGAGAAAAACTTTTGAACGTTTTTTTGATAAATGATCCGGTCGGGGTCCGAGTCCGGAAAAAACACTTCAATGGCCGAGTAAACGCCATCCTGAAGCAAGTTTGAATACCCCTGGAAATCCTCGGCGGTTCGCAGAGCGGTAATCGTAAAACATTTTTTCATCAAAATTTCTCTTTTCCAAACAAACTACCACGATTATAACATTTTTCTTCTGCTCGCGGAGAAAAAATAGCCGTTTTTGTGACATTTTTTGGTTATTTGTTTATTTCCGAACCGCGTTTGAGTTGACTTTGATGGGAAAATTGATATAATAAGCCGTATAAAAGGCGAATTTGGAGGATTAACGATGAACAAATATACCATCATTACCGACGCTACCTGCGATCTGCCGGCCGAGATCATCAAAAAGTTTTCTTTGGAAGTCATTCCTATGATGTATACCATGGATGGAAAAGACATTTTCATTGATCCGCGCAACAGCGACATTTATTTGAAAGAATTTTACGCGAAACTGCGAAGCGGTTCCATGGCTTCCACGTCCATGGTGAATTCGCATCAGTACGAAGTTGCCATCGAAAAATACCTGAAAGCCGGTCAGGATGTCTTGGTCATCAATTTTTCTTCGGCCTTAACCGGGGGCTTCAATTGCTTGGGCCTGGCCAAAGAAGCTTTGAATGAAAAATACCCGGAACGCAAACTCATAATTTTCGATTCCAAGTCAGCTTCGATGGGCGAAGGGCTTTTGGTTTACAAAGCTTTGCTTGAAAAAGAAAACGGGAAATCGATCGAAGAAGTCGAACAATGGTTAAAGGACAATTACCTCCATGTATGCCATTGGTTTACGGTCGAGGATCTGGATTTTCTGAGGCGGGGCGGGCGTCTTTCCGGAAGCGTGGCTTTCATTGGCCGGCTTTTGAAGATCAAACCGGTTTTGCATGTCGATGACGAAGGCCGCTTGGTTTCCGTCAAAAAGGCCATCGGAAGGCAAAGATCCATGGAAGAATTGCTCGCCGCTCTGAAAGAGACGGGAACCAAACCGAACGAACAAACCATTTTCATCAGCCAAGCCGATGCCATGGATGATGCAAACTGGCTGAAAAACAAAGTTTTGGAAGCTTATCCGAAGGCCGAAGTGGTCATCGGCAGCATCGGTACCATCATCGGCACTCACTCCGGACCGGGGACCCTGGCTTTGTTCTTTATGGGAACCAAACGATAAAATCAAAAATGAATAAAATAAACTCCAATCATCGTGATTGGATTTTTTTGGTTTACTTGCTTAAGATCCAGAAACCGTTGGTACCCACGGACTCCCGGACTTCGGCGACCAGGTAATCGCGGAACAAGTCATTGGTATAAACGACTGATTGCGCGTTTCCGAAAATATTCGGATAGCCTTCGAAAACGAAATCCATCGTCGAAACGGTGTAAAGATTCCCGTTCGCAATGGCGGCGCCGTCGATCGTCAGATTGCCCGGATCAACGTTTCGGCTGAAACAGAGCGAATAGATTCCCATGAGCTGGATCAATTGCGCTCCGGTCAGGCTCATCGTGATCACCGTATTTTCGAACGGCATTATTTTAAAAATGTCAGCAAAAGTGACGGTGGCGTTTTGATAGATTGGAAAAGCCGCTCCGCGAATCCCCCCGTAGTTGACGATCCCGACTTGGGTATCGGCCCGCTGCCGGATGGTTTCCGCCGCCCAAATGACGGTGGCGTCTTTTTCAATGGTCTCCCCGGCGGTTCCCAACACTTCGCCGGCGATCGCGATCTCGGCGGAGTATTCATTGATGATGCCGTTGATGACCGGGCTTTCCACTGGGCAATTGGCATAAGTGGAGATGTTTTCCGCGCTGACGTCGATGACGGTTTGGGTTTCCGGATCGATTTCCAAAGAAATCTTCCCGATATTATTGCCATTGTTTCCCGACTGAACATAAGGCAGCGGAACATCCCGGATCCCGGATTGTTCGCCGGCGTAATAGCGGTGGGTGTGTCCGTTGACGACCGCATCGATCTGATAATCTCCGGTCAGATCGGCGATCTGCGAATTGATGTTCGAAGTGTCGTCATGACTGGAAACAATGACGATGTCGCAATCTTCGGCCGTTCTCAAAATCGGCGCATAAGTGCGGATGGCGGCCATCTGGCTGGTAAATTCGTAATCGGCGACGATCGAAGCCAAAATATCGCTCTTCTCATCTTCTCCGATCAAACCGATGATCCCGATTTTAATTTCCCCGCGTTCGATGACCGTATACGGTTCGCTCCAGGAGGCCAGTTGGGAAGTCAAAGAATCTTCGATGTTGGCGCCCAAAAGCGGAAAATCCGCTTCATCGTTGGCCAAGTTCCCGTCATTGAAACGGGTGATCCCGGAAATTCCCCAATCGAATTCGTGATTCCCGATGGTCATGGCATCAAAACCGATGGCATTCATCGCCCTTACTACCACCGCCCCTCGGGTCATGGAGGAAACGGCGGTTCCCTGGAACATGTCCCCGGCCGAGACAATGACGGTCGAATCGGGATGGGCGGTTTTCTCGGCCATCAGATAAGCTCCGATCCGGGAAATGCCGGCTTCGTCGCCGTCTTCAAAGATGGCGCCGTGAAAATCGTTTAACGTAAAGATATTGATGACATCATTATCGGTGGGATTGCCATCATCGGTAACCGTGACGGTAATGGCGGCTTTCGTGGTCGTGACTACCCCGTTTTTCGAAAGCACGGCGGTGATGACGGCCGTTCCCGCGCTTTTCCCGGTGATGATCCCCGAAGTGGTTACGGAAGCAACGGCATCGTTGTTTGAATAATAGGAGACGGAATAAGTGGCTTCATCGGAACTGATCTTCGGAACGATTTGATAAACTTGGGATACTTCCAAAGCGACGGCTTCATCGGGAACGGTAAGTTTAACCGCTGAGAAAAATCCATCGCATCCGCCCAAAATGAGCAATGACCAAGTCAGTAAAGCAGTCAGAAAAACTTTTTTCATGGTCGGGCCTTCCGGCTGTCAAACTTCTTTCTTTCGCTCGTATTCAGGATCTTCTTGCGAAGACGAATGTTTCGCGGAGTGACTTCCAAAAGTTCGTCGTCATTGATGTATTCCAAACAAGCTTCCAAACTGAGGGTCTTCGGCCGTTTCAAAACGACGGTAAAGTCCTTGTTTGAGCTTCGTTGGTTGGTTTGTTCTTTGGCCTTGACTACATTGACGGCCAAATCATCGGATTTGTTGCATTCGCCGACGATCTCGCCTTCATAGACTTCCAGGTTCGGTTCAACAAACATGATTCCGCGGTCTTCGACTTGGCCGATGCCGTAAGCGGTCGTTTTACCGGTGTTGGAAGCCACCAAGACTCCCAGTTTTCGGGATCCGACGGTCAGCGATTCGGTTGGACGGTAGTCCAGGAAAATATGCGTCATGGTCCCGTAGCCTTTGGAAGCGGTCATGAAATCGGTCGAAAGACCGATCAGTCCCCGCGAAGGCATGGTATAGATCAATCGGGTCTGGGTCGGAGAGTTTTCCATGCTTTCCATGACTCCGCCCCGGCGTCCCAACAATTCGATGACCCCGCCGACGGTTTCGTTGGGACAATCGACTTGGGTATATTCAAACGGTTCGCAGTTGCGGCCGTTGATCTCTTTGATGATCGGTTTGGGTTTTTCGACTTGGAATTCATAACCTTCCCGGCGCATGTTTTCAATCAATATTCCCAAATGCAATTCGCCCCGGCCGGAAACGATCCATTCTTCGCCGGCTCCGATCCGCTTTACTTTCAGGCTGACGTCTTTTTGCGTTTCGCGAAACAGCCGTTCGTCGATTTTCGTGGAAGTGACGAAAGTCCCTTCTTTTCCCGAAAAAGGCGAGTCATTCGTGGAGAAATACATTTCCACGGTCGGTTCGCTGATTTGGATCGGCGGAAGCGCTTCTTCCATTCCGATCTGACAGATGGTTTCTCCGACGTTGATGTCCGGGAGTCCGCTGACGGCTACAATGTCGCCGGCCAAAGCCTGGTCGACTTCCATTTTGTGCAATCCCAAAAATCCAAACAGTTTTTGGATCCGGAATTGTTTGATCGATCCGTCCGTTCTAATACAAGACACCATTTCCGAGGTATGAATGGTTCCGCGGGCCACGCGGCCGATGGCCATTCTTCCCACGTAATCGTTGTAGTCCAAAAGCGTTCCTTGAAATTGAAGCGGTCCGTCGGCTTGGACCGGCGGTTCGGGGATCTCGGAAATGATCAGATCGAAAATCGGATCCATGGTTTCTTTTTGGGTTGAAAGATCACTGGAAAGACTCGAAGTCCCCCGCAGAGCGCTACAGTAAGCCACTTTGAAGTCGGCCTGATAATCGCTCGCCCCCAATTCGATGAACAGATCCAAAACCTGATCGACGACTTTATCCGGACGGGCCCATTCGCGGTCGACTTTGTTGATGACAACGATCGGCTTCAAATTGGACTCCAAGGCTTTCTTGAGAACAAAGCGGGTTTGCGGCATGGTTCCGTCAACCGCATCGACGACCAAAAGAACCCCGTCGACCATCTTCATGATTCTTTCGACTTCGCCGGAAAAATCCGCATGGCCCGGAGTGTCAAGGATGTTGATCTTGTAATCTTTGTATTTGATGGCGGTATTTTTGGAAAGGATGGTGATCCCGCGTTCCCTTTCGATGTCGTTGCTGTCCATGGCTCGTTCGTCAATGGTCTCGCGGGCCGCCAGCGTCGACGACTTTTTCAAAAGCTGGTCGACCAGCGTGGTTTTCCCGTGGTCGACATGGGCAATGATGGCTACATTTCTAATATTCATATGGTGTCCTAACTAAAGATTATTTCTTTCATTTTCAGATTTTTGTAAAAAGCGGTCTCATGGGTGACCAGAATGATGGTCCCGGGATAGATTCCCAAAGCTTTGAAGAGGCTTTCTTTGGCCTGCTTATCCAGATGGTTGGTCGGTTCGTCAAGGATCAACAAATTGGAACTTTCCAAACTCAGTTTCGCGAAACGGACTTTGGTCAGTTCCCCTCCCGATAATTTGTCCATCGTTTTGATGGCCAGTTCGCCGGTGATCCCGTATTGTCCCAAAAGATCCCGGATCAGTTTGTCTTCCATCAGGGGATAATCTTCCTGAATGTAAGCGACCGCGGTCAACTCGGACCGTTTTTCCAGTTCCTGAGAGTAATAAGTTATTTTATTTAAAGGATTGAGTTTCGATTCCCCGGCCAACGCGGGGATGGTCCCCAAAATGGTTTTCAAAAAAGTGGTTTTTCCAACCCCGTTTTTCCCGATGACCGCGATTTTCTCGCCGAAACGGATTTTTAAAGATATCGGGGGCAGCAGGGGCTTGGCATAGCCGATGGAAAGTTTGTTCACGATCAGGGCTTCGGTGTTGAAACCGTTGGTGAATGGAAAAGAAAACGTGATTTTCTTTGTTCCGATCGGTTTTTCCAAAACTTCCATTTTTTCCAGGATCTTGCGCCGGCTTTGAGCCCGCTTGGTGGTTTTGGCGCGAACCAGGTTGCGGTCGATGAAGTCCTGAGTGACTTTGATGTATTTCTGCTGGGCTTCGTATTGTTTCTTGTACAGCGCCGCCCGCAGATTCTTTTGTTCAACGTAAGTATCGTAATTGCCTTTGAAAACATCGATGGTTTTGTTTTCGATTTCAATGATGAGATTGCAGATCGAATTCAAAAAATCCTTGTTGTGCGAAATCACTACAAAGGCTTTTTTGTAACCGGTCAGGAATTTGGCCAGCCAATCCACATGAATGACATCCAAGAAATTGGTCGGTTCATCGAGAAGCAGGACATCTCTTTCTTCAAGCAGCATTTTGGCGAGAAAAACTTTGACTCTCTGACCGCTGCTCAGGTTCATCATCAGCCAGTTTTCATCGTAGTCGATCCCCAAACCGTTCAAAACGTTGGCGATCCGGGATTTCAATGAATAAAAACCTTTTTCTTCCAAAGTGTTTTGGAGAAACTCGGCGCTTCTTAAAAGTTTGTCATACTGGCTCGAATCCGCGGATGCCAATTTTTCGTAATAACCGTTCATCTGATCTTCCATTTGGAATAGGTCGGCGTAAACCACATACAAGTAGTCATGAATGGTTAAATCCGCCGCCACTTGCAAGTGTTGGTCCAAATATGAAAAAGTGACGCCGTCTTCCCATTTGATCGTTCCTTCATCGGGATCAAGCCGATGGGCCATCAGATTCATCAGCGTGGTTTTCCCGACGCCGTTTGCACCAATCAAACCAAGATGATCATTGGGAAACAGCTGCATGTCCAAACTATTGAACAGGGCTTTTTCCCCATAGCTGAATTTTAAATTCTTGATTTCCATGATGCTCATGGCTCGTTCCTCCGCACTTCGTTATTTTAACACAAAACGGCTCCGATATCAAACAATACCCGTTGGCTATTCAAAATAAAAAGCACTTTCCGTGCTTTTTAAAACTCAATCAACAAGGTCAAAAGCGCCGCAAAAATCGTCGGCACCGAGATCAGCATTCCATATTCAATGAATTTAGGAAAACTGAGTTTTACGCCCTGCTTCTTGAGGATCTGCATCCACATGATCCCGGCCAAAGCTCCGATCGGGGTCAGATAAGCCCCAATGTTGGAACCGATGACCGCGGCGAAGATCGCCGGGGTTTGCAAGACCGGGACCACCGTTTCCAGAATGTTTGAATACAAAATGGTCATCGGGATGTTGTTGATGATGTTCGCCGTCAGAAACGAAGACAGGCCAAAGCCGAAGACCGGGTTCAAAGCGCTAAGATCCGTTGATATGATCGCGGTAATGCCATATTTGTTCAGCGCCATCACAAAGACGAACATTGAAAGAATGAAGGGAACCAAACTCCAAGGCGATCTTTTCAAAGCGGCTTTCAGGATGATTGGTTTTTGCTTCTTCTTCAAAAGTTCATAGCCCCCGAGCCACAGCAGAGCGCTTAGGCAGAAGGAAAGACAAATGTACCACATTTCCAGCCCGATGTACGACGAAACGGCGAGCAGGATGGTGCAGATGATCAGATGGGCCAAAATGATCCCCACGATCTTTTGGTCTTTCAGTTCGCATTCGAAAGATTCGGTAATGGTGATCTGCTTGGTCAGTTCCTTTCGGAACAACAAAAGCAACAATCCGAATGCCACCAGCGAAGAAATGACGGTCGGGAAAAACATCACTTGAAAATAAGCCAGAAAATTGATCTGGTAGGCCGAAGCCAAGTAAATGTTGGTCGGGTTCCCGATGACCAGCATCATGCTCCAGGTATTGGCGGCCACGAATTCGCTGATCAGATAGGGAAGCGGGTTTATCTTCGCATTTTTGGAGAAATAACAGATGAACGGGGTAAAAGTAAGAATGATGATGTCGTTGGAAGTGAAGATGGTCAAAATCGAAACAGTGACGTACAGATACAAAAAGATCCGCATCTGCTTTCCGTTGGCTTTCTTCAAAGCCAAATAGGCCAATTTTCGGAAAAACCCCAGTTCGTCCAAGATGACCGACAAAACCGTCATCGAAAGAAACAGCACCAGGATCTTTAAAGGATTGATGGAACTTGAGGGGGTGATGTTGGCGATGATCTCGGGAAAAGTAACCTTCCCAAAAATCAGAAGCAATGCCATCCCCAGCAAAGCGACCATCCAGAAAGTTTCGAAGGACCGTTTTCCGATCCGGATCTCCGGCTTGAATATGATCGCAGCGATCAAACATATGATTGTCAATATCGAAATGACTAACGTGGCGGTCATGTAAATTGCTCCGGTAAGCCCAAAGCCCGGGTTAACGCACCTTCGGGCTTAAATGCTAAGGTATTATATCACTTTCCCTTTTTTTTCGCAAGATTTTTTATTTTTAGAATTCATCCAATTATTTCCTAAGCCCTCCATAAAAAAACGCTGCCAAATTGCAGCGTTTGTTTTGGGTTTTTTAGGTCAAGGAAGCTGATGACCGGCTTCAATGTATAGCTCGTACCACTCTTTTTTGGTCAGTTCGACGGTCGTGGCTTTGGCCAATTCCAAAAGATGTTCGGGGTTGGTCGTTCCCAGGACCGGACGGATGTCCGCGGGATGACGAAGGATCCAGGCAATGGCCACGGCGGCGGGAGAAAGGCCGTATTTATTTCCGATCAGCTCCAGTTTTTCGTTTAGTCCTTTATAATGCGGGTTGTCAATGAAAGTCCAGCTTTCAAAGGAAGCCTGAAGCGGCGACCAGGCCTGGATCGTGATCCCCTGCGCCGTGCAGTATTCCAAGATCCCGCCGTCCCGATCGATGGCTTCGGGTTCATTCGTGTTGACATACATGCCCTGACCGACGATCCCCGCGTGCACCAAACTGAATTGGAGCTGGTTAAAGAGGATCTTCTCGGTCGAACGCTGCTGTAACAATTCAATCTGCGAAGAATTCATGTTGGAAACGCCAAAATAGCGAACTTTGCCCTGTTCTTTCAAAACATCGAAGGCCGCTCCGACTTCGGCCGGATCCATCAAAACATCGGGCCGATGCAAAAGCAAAACATCGAGGTGATCGGTCTGAAGTCTCAGGAGACTCTTATCCACCGATTCCAAAATGTGTTCTTTGGAGAGATCATAATACCCGGGCCGGATCCCGCACTTGCTTTGGATGATCATGTCATCCCGCCAGGTCGGATGGTCGCTTAAGACTTCGCCAAAAATTTCCTCGCTTCGTCCGCTTCCGTAAATGTCCGCGAAATCAAAAAAAGAAATACCGTTATCCAAAGCCGTTTCCATCAGGGCTTGAGCGGATTCATAATCCAACTTGGCCCAACGCATCGTTCCGAGTATCAGCTTCATAATTCCTCCATAAAAAAGTTCCCGTGTTAAATTATATCACGGAAACTTTTATTTGTAATCAAGATGATTTTAGAAAATCGAGAGGGTCAGGAAGATGGTGCTCAGCAAGCTGGCCAAAAGGCTGACGACGGTGATCTGGGTGTTGATGCTTGGGCCCGCGGTGTCCTTGAACGGATCGCCGACGGTATCGCCAACAACGGCGGCTTTATGAGCATCGCTCCCTTTTCCGCCGAAATTGCCTGATTCAATGAACTTCTTGCCATTGTCCCAAAGTCCGCCCGCGTTGCTCATGAACAAAGCCAAAAGCAAACCGCTGACGATGTTTCCGACCAGGAATCCGCCCATGGCTTTGACGCCGCCAACAAATCCGACCAAAACGGTCATGACGATGGTGAACAAGCCCGCCGGAATGAGTTCCTTAAGCGCGCCTTTGGTGGCGAGGGTAATGCACTTGTCATATTCCGGCGAAACGCCTTCTTTGCCTTCCTTCAGTCCCGGGATCTCTTTGAATTGGCGATGGATCTCTCCGACCATTCTTTGAGCGTTGCGGTCAACGCCCAACATCAATAAGGCACTGAAGACGGCTGGAACAGCCGCTCCGACTAACAATCCGAAGAATACGATCGGATCCATGACATCAAATCCGGTCAAATGTTCCAAGCCATTTTCGCCTTGGGCGATCAATTCATCAACTTTAACGTTGACTTCGCTCATGAAGGCTCCCAATAAAGCGATGACGGTCAACCCCGCCGCGCCGATGGAGAATCCTTTGGTGATGGCTTTGACGGTGTTTCCGGCCGAATCCAGGGCATCGGTTACTTCGAGGGCGGTTTCGCCCAAGTCGCCCATTTCAACCAAACCGCGGCCATTGTCCACGATTGGCCCGTAAGCGTCATTGGAAACGATCATGCCGACGATCGAAAGCATTCCGACGGCGGCCATGGCGATTCCGAACATTCCGTAAGTAGCGGTCATGCCGGTAGCATCGCCAAGCGGTGCCACCAATTTATAAGAAATCAAAGCCGAGATCGCGATTCCGACCATGGCTGGAAGAACGCTCAAGAATCCGTAACTGACGCCATTGAGGATCGTGAAGGCCGGGCCGCTTTGACTGGCTTTCGCCACGTTGCGAACCGGTTTGTTTACATCATTGGTGAAGTAGTCGGAAGTGATTCCGATGATGACTCCCACGAACAATCCAACGACCGATGCTCCCCAAATGCGCCATGAAAAATCAAAAGCGAAAGTGGCCACTGCCGTCAAAACGGTGAAAATGGCGGTAGTCAGATAAGTGCTGGTATTTAAAGCTTTGGTAGGATTTCCTTTTTTGCCCATTCGCGCGCAGCCAACCCCGATGATCGAGGCCAACAAGCCGATTCCGGCGAAAGCGAAAACCATCATGATGTTGTTTCCGCCGCCCAACGCCAAGGCCATGACCAAAGCGGCAGCCAGAGAAGCAACGTTTGAGTCAAACAGATCCGCGCCCATTCCGGCGACGTCGCCGACGTTGTCGCCAACATTGTCAGCGATGACGGCAGGATTTCTCGGATCATCTTCCGGAATTCCCATTTCGACTTTTCCGACTAAGTCGGCGCTGATGTCAGCAGTCTTGGTGAAGATTCCGCCTCCGGCTTTGGCGAACAGGGCCAGGCTGGATGCGCCGAAACTGAATCCGAGCAGATAAGTTCCGTTATGCGTCAGTAAAAAAACCAGGGATACTCCCAACAAGGAAGCGCCGACGACCGCCATTCCCATGACGGAGCCGCCTCGGAATCCGCTCAGGAAGGCCGGTTTGATGCCTTTTTGCGATGCTTCCGCGGTTTTCACATTGGCGATGGTTGCGACTTGAATTCCGATTTTTCCGGCCAGAGCGCTAAAAGCCGTTCCGCCCAAATAAGCCGTGACCATGATGAGGTTGCTCCAGATGTCACTCTTCCAAAACCAACCAAACACACCCAACACA
>CAYQUB010000031.1:0-3843 GCA_964420625.1 uncultured Bacteroidales bacterium
TCACCTCTTGGGATATTATAGCATGATCACCCCCAAAAAGCCATAAAAAAGGCAAATAAAAACCGGCTATGGTTTGACTTAAAGCCGGTAAGGAAGTATAATTAAGCAAAGCGGAGGTTATATGATCAGTACCATCATCGGCATCGCTGGAGGGACCGCCAGCGGAAAAACCACGGTCGCCCGAAAAATTTACCAAATGTCCCAATCGCTTGGATCGGTTGTGGTAATCAAGCTCGATGACTATTACAATGACAACTCTCATTTGACCATCGAACAAAGAAGAATCATCAATTATGATCATCCGGCTTCATATGACAGCCAATTGCTGATCAAACATCTGAAGATGTTGAAAAACGGCCAGAGCATCGAAAAACCAACTTACGACTTTGTTGAACATAACCGGGCCAAAATTACCGAAAAGGTCGATCCCGCCGATGTTATCATCGTTGAGGGCATCATGATTTTTGCCATCCCCGAACTTCGGAAACTGTTTGACATCAAGCTCTATGTTCATACTCCGGACGACGTTCGTTTCATCCGGCGTCTCACCCGGGACATCAACGAACGCGGGCGAAGCGTTGATTCCGTCATCAACCAATATCTGACCACAGTCCGGCCGATGCACCTGGAATTTGTTGAACCATCCCGAGTTTACGCGGATCTGATCATTCCCGAAGGCGGGCAGAATGAAGTCGCCATTGACATCATTGCCGCCAAGATCGCCGACATCATGCATCAAAAAAATCAACATCATTGATTGAATTTGGAGCGCTTTACAAAGCACTCTTTATATTTGGTTACCCCAAGCAGCGCCATGAAACAAAAAACAAGAAAATCCGAAGAATGATTTCCTCGGATCGTTTTTATTTGGTTTTTTGATAGACGATCTTGCCGCCCCGGATGGTGTAATGAACATTAAGGCCCTTGTCGATGATGGCAAAATCTGCGTCTTTTCCGACCGCGATCGAACCTTTGCGATCTTCGATCTTCAGGCAGCGGGCCGGATTGATGGTAGCCATGTCAACGGCTTCTTCCAACGTGATTCCCAAAACCTCGATGATGTTCTTGACGGCGTTGTTCATCCAAAGGGTGCTCCCCGCCAAGGCTCCCGATTCCAAACGGGCTTCTTTGCCTGCGACGTAAACTTTCTGGCCCCCCAGTTGGTAAACGCCGTCAGACATGTGACTGGCTTCCAAACTGTCAGTGATCAGAGTAATTTTTTCTTTTCCCTTCATTCGGTAAAGGATCTGAATGGCTTCTTTGGAAACATGAATCAAATCGGCGATGATTTCCGCGTAAATCCGGTCATCAAGCATGGCCGCACCCAAGGCTCCGACTTCCCGGTGGTGGATCGGACGCATGGCGTTATAGCTGTGGGTCAGCGAAGTGACTCCGTAATTGGCCGCTTCCCGGAAATCCGCCGCGGTGGCGTCGGAATGACCGATGCTGGCCACGATGCCTTTGCTGACCAAGTATTCCACGAGTTTCTTGCCGTTTTCCTCATAAGCCAGAGTCACCTGACGAATGTGGTTTCCGCTGATCTTTTGAAACTTTTTGAATTGTTCAACATCGCCCGGAATAATGCAGGTTTCCGGTTGGGCGCCTTTATGTTTCTTGCTGATGAAAGGTCCTTCCAGATGAACTCCCAAAACTTCGGCTCCTTCGGGATGACGGGCTTTGATGTAATCATTGATGTTTTCCAAAGCCAAATCGATGTTCCCGATGGTTTGCGTCATCGTAGTGGCCAGAAACGAGGTCGTTCCTTCGCTGGCCATGGTCAGGGCAATGTTTTTCAGATCATTGGCATTGGGGTACATGGAGTCGGATTCCTTGGCCCCGTGAACATGCCGATTGACGAATCCGGGAACGATGATCAGGTCCTCTTCAAAATGAAGAGCATCCGCCGGCGCTTGTTTGACGCTGGTGATTTTTCCGTTGATGATCGAAAGCGAGGCTTTTTTTATTCCTTCCCCCTCTAAATATACGAGACAATCTTTAAATCCCGTTACATTTTTTATTTCTTCGTTCATGTTTTCCTCCTTGACTGAATTTCAAAATTTGAATTTGAGCAGATCCTCAAAGCTGATTTCGGTTTGGGTCTTCGCACGCAAATCATGCAACTCAAAGATCCCTTCCGCCGCTTTTCTTCCGGAAATGATTCGGTAATTGACGCCGATCAAATCCGCGTCTTTGAACTTCACTCCCGCCCGCTCTTCGCGGTCATCAAACAATACTTCATATTTTTTTGAAAGTTCGTCATGGAGTTTCAAACCCATGGCATGGGAGGTTGATCCTTCCCGGTCCATCGGAATGATGTGAATTTTAAAAGGCGCAATTTCATCCGGCCAAAGAGCAATTCCGTTTTGATAATGCTGTTCCAAAACCGCCATCAACAAACGCGAGATCCCCATTCCGTAGCAGCCCATGATGATCGGCTGCTGTTTTTGGTTCTGGTCGAGAAACATGGCTTTCATTGGCAGCGAATACTTGGTTCCCAGTTTGAAGATATGTCCGGCCTCGATCCCTTTGGCGTGCAGAATATGGCCTTTTCCGTCCGGCGAGACGGCTCCGACCGGCAGATCGACCAGTTCGGTGTTGCTGGCAAATTCGCTTTCGTCGCTGTAGACGATGGTGTCTTCCCCGATGTCGCAAAGGATCATGAATTCTTCGCTGGAAGCACCGCCGATGTTTCCGCTGGAAGCATTGACGATCCGATATTTAAGATCCAGCCGATTCAGGATGTTCTGGTAAGCCTGGCGCACTTTTTTGTACCATATGTCAAGGTCTTCTTCGCTGGCATGGAAAGTGTACAAGTCTTTCATGATGAATTCCCGGCCCCGCATCAAACCGAACCGCGGACGGAATTCGTCCCGAAACTTGGTTTGGATCTGATACAAAGCCAAAGGCATTTTTTTATAACTGTTGATGTAATCGCGGACTACCGCGGTGATGACTTCTTCGTGGGTTGGTCCCAAGCAGAAATCGCGGTCATGACGGTCGGTCAAACGCATCAGTTCTTTCCCGTAAGCATCCCAGCGCCCCGATTCGACCCACAGGTCTTTGGGTTGCATGGTCGGCATGAGCAGTTCGCTGGCGCCGATGGCATCCATCTCTTCCCGGACGATCTTCTCAATTTTTTTGATCACCCGATAAGACAGCGGCAAGTAACTGTAGATCCCGGCCGCGGCTTGCTTGATGTATCCGCCTTTGAGCAATATCTGATGACTGATGGCCTCGGCTTCTTTTGGGGTTTCACGCAATGTTGGTACGAATAAAAGGGTTTGTTTCATAATCCATCCTACTTAATCAAATCTATGATGTCGTTGTATGTGACATAAATCATCAGCCCAAACAAAAGAAGCATCGTGACCGTGATCAGAATGGTTTCAACTTTCGGATTGGTCTTTCTTCGGGTAACGGCTTCGTAACCCAAAAAGAGCAAACGGCCGCCGTCCAGCGCCGGGATCGGCAAAAGGTTAAGCAATCCGACGTTCACGCTCAGCAGTCCCATCCAGTTGAGCAGTTCGGCGAACCCGTTGCTGACGATCCGAACGGTCACGCTTAAGATCCCGACCGGGCCGGACAGCGCAGCGATCGTAACCGATTCCTCGTTGAACAGCAGATCAAAAGTATCGATGATGGCCGTAAAAGACGAGATCGTCCTTTGGCCGCTGTAAACGAAACTCTGGCCAAGGTTGAATTTATAGGTTGGCGAGATCCCCATGGCGACCTTGACGATCGGGATGATTTCGCCGTCATTGCTTTTTTGAGTATCCATGATCTTCCGGCTGTACGGTTTCACTTCAACATCGGTCAAAACTCCATCGCGATCGACTTGGATCG
>CAYQUB010000031.1:3853-10425 GCA_964420625.1 uncultured Bacteroidales bacterium
GTAATTGTCAGACATATGGTCATCACCGGTGCCAATGTCACCGATTTCGACTCCGTCAGCGGTCAAAACGCCATGAACGCCGATGTTATAAAAATATACTTCCGGAACCAGCGAAGTGGTTTGCAAAACGCCGTCCCGAAGATAATCGATGGTGATCGGAGTGGTCAGTCCCAAAACGGTATATTGATCCATGAAGGCGGAGATGTCCGCCCATTCGTCGATTGCCGCCTCGTAGGAACCGCGTTGCATTCTGACGATGACATCGCCATCACGCAATCCGGCCGCGTAAGCCGGGCTCGGAATCGCCGCTTCAACCGGGGTTTCAACCTCGGAAATTTCCGAACTTTCGAGATTTGCAAAGCCTTGGATCAGCCCGGCCACGAAAAATACGACCAAAGCCAGCAAGAAATTCATCAGCGGTCCGCCGAACATGACCATTCCCCGGGCCCGTTTGGTTTTTGAGCCGATGGTTCGGTCATAAGGGGCGATTTGAAAACCCTTTTTTTTGATGAAAACCAAAGCCTGGGGATCTACCTGATAATTTTGGGAGACTCCGTCTTTGGAAGCGATCATGTACAGATGGCCGGTTTTTTCGGCGTCGAACAGATCGTAACTGATTATTTTATGGACCGGAAAGTCCACGGTCATGTCATCAACATCCAGATAGAAAGCTTTGATGATCCCGTTTTCGATGTTCAGTTTCGCGTGGGTCGCACCCTTGAACGGATCGTCTTCCACTTCTTCCCCGGCGATGGCGCAAAACCCGCCGATCGGAAAAGCGCGAAGACTGTAGACGGTTTCGCCTTTCTTCTTTTTCAGGATCTGCGGTCCCATTCCAAAAGCGAATTCGCGGACCAAAATCCCGGCTCTTTTGGCGAATAAGAAATGGCCGCCTTCGTGAACGGCGATAATCATTCCCAGTACAAACAGAAAGGCTAGAAAGCCCCATAGATTATTCATTGTTCACCTCGTGATTTCGTAATATTTCTTCTTTGACCGATGCGTCGGTCGCCATTATTTGTTCCAGAGTCGGGTTTTTGATGTTGGTAACACCCGTGACCGCTGAAATGATTATTTTCTCGATGTCCGTAAAGCGGATTTTATGGTCCAAAAACAGCCGGACGGCCGCTTCGTTGGCCGCATTGTAAACGGCCGGCAGGACTCCGCCAAGTCTTCCGACTTCATAAGCCAATTTCAAAATCGGATAGCGTTCAAAATCCATCGGCTGAAAACGCAAATTCATGGTTTTTGAAAAATCCAGGTTTTTAAACCGCGGATTCTTCTGTTTCTTGGGATAAGTCAGCGCATATTGGATCGGAACTTCCATGTTCGGAACCCCAAGCTGAGCAATGATGCTGCCGTCAGCGAATTCAACCATGGAATGAACGATGCTCTCGGGGTGGATGAGTGTTTCGATCCGATCATAGGGCAAGTGAAAAAGATGATGAGCTTCCATCACCTCCAACCCTTTGTTGGCCATGGTGGCGCTGTCAATGGTTATTTTAGCACCCATTTTCCAATTTGGATGATTCAGCGCTTCGGAAACGGTTACTTTTTCCAAACGATCCCGTCCATATTCCCGAAGCGGTCCGCCGGAAGCGGTGATGATGATTTTTGAGACGTCGCTTTTTCGGCCGGAGCGGAGACATTGGAAAATGGCGCTGTGTTCACTGTCGATGGGAAGCAGGGTGACCCGATGTTTTTTCACCAAATCACAAACAATCTCGCCCCCAACGGCTAGGGTCTCTTTGTTGGCCAAGAGAATGTTTATCCCTTTTTCGATGGCCTTGATCGTCGGAAGAAGCCCGACCACGCCAACGACGGCGTTGATCAGATAGTCGCCCGGTTCAACGAAAGTAGCTGCTTGAGATAACCCCGTTTCCCCCCATCCGACGGTCAGGTCGGGAAATTCTTTGGCTAAAACCTTCGCATCGCTTTTTTCCTGAACGCTGACAAAATCGGGATGAAACGCGCGGATGATCTGCCTCCCCGCTTCCAGATTGTGACCGACGGACAAACTTTGAAGCCGATATTTTGGATTTCCAGAGATCACTTTCAGAACCTGAGTCCCGATGGAACCGGTTGCTCCCAATAAAGCTAGATTTTTCATTCGACGGCTCCGAGAACAAACAGCTGCATCAGCTGAACGATGATATAAAAGACGGCTCCCGAATACAGCAGACTGTCAAAACGGTCGAGGACTCCGCCATGTCCCGGAAAAATGTTTCCAAAATCTTTGATTCCGTAAGTCCGTTTCATCTTCGAAGCGATCAGATCGCCCAACTGAACGGATAAAGAGATGATCGCCGAAACCAGAAGCGACCCGCCGATGACGATCAGCGTTTCTCTGGTTCCGATCGGATTGGCAATGTTGAAAAGGAAAACGGCGGCGACACCTGATGCCGTTCCGAACACTTCGCCGGCGATGGCGCCTTCAACGGTTTTGTTGGGACTGATCTCCGGACAAAGTTTGCGTTTTCCGAATTTCCTTCCGAACAAAAAAGCGGCCGTATCGGTGAACGCAACAATGGTGTAAACATAACCGAAACTTCTTCCGCCGCGGAAAACGAACTCGATGGCTCCTTCGCGAAGCGGGAAAGTTTCCAAATAGCGAATGCTGATGACATAGCCCATGATCAGACCGCAATAAATGAGGGTGAGCACGACGGCCATCATGTCATGAGCGGTGGATGATTTCGTAAAAATGATGATGGCGAACGAAATGATGATGAAGATCATCAAAACAACGACCACCAAGAAATGGTACACAAAGTTGGCTTCGGAAGGATCGGTGATGTCCAACCCGGCGGTAGTAGCCAGATAAACCATATAAACCAGGATTCCGGAAAACACCGGGATCAGAAACCGAAGATATTTCAGCGATGGATATTGCGAGTAAAACATCCTCATCATTTCATAGGACGCGACTACGCTTAAGAATATCCCGACCGCAAGAAACAATTGACCAACGATCGGATAGACTTGATAGTCGATGATGATCAAAGGTATCAAAACAGCTAGCATTATGGCTCCGGTTATAATTCTTTTTTTCATTTGATTCCTCCAAAACGGCGGTCGCGGTTCTTATATTCTTCCAAAGCTTCATTGAGTTTTTCTTCGTTGAAATCCGGCCAAAGCACCTTGGTAAAGTAAAATTCGCTGTAGGCGCACTGCCATAACAGGAAATTGCTGAGGCGCATCTGGCCGCTGGTACGGATCAACAAATCGACATCGGGAATGTCTTTGGTATATAGATGATCCCGGACGGTTTGTTCGGTGATCATTGTTTCTCCCGAAGCCACGATGGCTTTGACGGCGGAAGTGATCTCCTCATGCCCTCCGTAATTAATGGCAATGATGAAATGCAACCCCTGGTTGGTTCGGCTCTTGTTCTCAAATTCCGAAATTTTGGTCTGCAATTCCGCCGGTAATCCGTCAATGTTTCCGATGGCGGTGAATTTTAGGTCGGCTTTGAGGAAGCGTTCCTGATACCGGTCAATGAACTTAATCGACAATTTCATCAAATAATCGACTTCTTCTTTCGGACGGGACCAGTTTTCGGTGCTGAACGCAAAAACGGTCAGGTACTTCAGACCGATTTTTTGGGAATATGTTACGATGTCCAGCAAGGTTTGGGCGCCTTGGCGATGCCCTGCGTTTCGTGGCAAACCTCTTTTTTTGGCCCAGGTCCCGTTTCCGTCCATGATGATGGCAACGTGACGAGGAAGTTCGGCGGCCGTTAAGGTCAGGTTTTTCATAATATCACCGTTAAGGTATTATACACCAAGTCAATGCGTTTTTCCACAGTAAAGATGATTATTTAGCCATAAAAAAAGACTGAAAATCTTTCGGTTTTCAGTCCTTTGGTTTAATTTTTTTCGGAAACCTGCGGACCGATTCCTTGGAACAAGGCCTGCAAGGCCGCAATTTCTTCCAATTGAGCAGCGGTTAACGAGGCCGGATCGTAATCCTTGATGATGGCGGATTTGGTGATGGCGCCGTCAAAAGCATCGTTGATCTGGGTCTCCAAAGCGTTGACCTGATCAAGCGTCATTTCCATCATGGAGTAGACGCTTTCGTTCTTGGCCAGAGTAGCCAGATCGGTGATCAAACCGCGGGCCAATGTTTGGTTGGCAGAATTGAAGAAAGCGTCGATGTGCTGGCAAATGAAGATCGTAATGGCGTTTTGTTCGTAATCATCCTCAAAGTAAGCCGGATTGTTGTAATATTCTTCGCCATAAGCAGTCACGTAGTAAGTTTTAATCGAGCTTTGCAACTGGTTGATTTCCATTATCAAATCATTGTCCACGGCGTAGGCCATTAAGTTGTTGAGCAAATCATGAACGTCCGGGGCGATGGAACGAAGGGTCGCTTCAACGAGATCCGCAAAAGCTTGGGCTTCGGCGAGAGTCATGCCGTTTTCGGAAGCCAATTGTTCGACCGGAGCGGCTTCAGCCAGCAGGTCGATCAGCGAAGTGATCTGAGCATCGGTCATCGTTCCGATGGTCGGAGCGTAATAAGTCAGAGCTTCTTTGATCATTTTCATTTCCGCGAGGTCTTGCGCTCTGTAATAATCACTCTCGTTCGCATAGGTCTCGCCGGTCGCGGTATTCCGGAAATTCTCGCACATATCGTTCATATAGTTGTAATCGCACTCGAAAGAATTGGAAATGACGATCATCCTGAGCAATTCCCCATCGGTAGCAACAAATTTGTCAAGCAGTTTGTCGGTCATGTCATCGAATACGCCCGAGGCTCCGTTCATGACGGCATAAGAAATTTCTCCCATCATGCTCAGGTCAACGTCAGCGCCCATTAAGGTCGTCAATTCGTTCATGGCCGCAATCGAATTGTTATACAATTGTTCTTTTTGGGCTTCCGTGAAAACGGCATCGATCTGATCAAGCAGAGCTTGGTTGCCGTCTTCGAAGTCCTTGTAATAAGTTACGAACAGAATGGCCAGTTCGCTGCCGATTACGGCACCTTGGTCATGATCCTGGACAGCGGTCAGGAAATCCTGGAAAAACGCCAAATCGAAGGAATTCAAATAATTGAGAGCGAAAGAAACGGTCAAATATGTTTCTGCTGCAAATTGAGTCGAGGAATCGGAAAGCATGACTGAGAAGGCATTGGATCCAAACATTTGGGTGTATCCCACTGACAAGAGTTCATAAACCATCGTCAGGTCGGCCATCGCCGGTAAATTTTCCAGGAAGATATCCAAAACTTCGTCTTTGACGGTCAGCAGTTCTTCCGCGGTCAGTTCGCTCGGGGATTCAACATCAGTGATGGCAACGATTTTGGAGATCAAATCATCAGTGACCGCGCCATGGACTTCGCGCAGATAGTTGATGGTATTGACAGCGACGATCACGGCTTCATCACGCGATTCGGTCAGCAAATCGACCATGTTGCCGAGCACGTCGATCTCGTTGTTAAGCTCAACGATTCTTTCTGAATAATATTCGTTCGGACCATAGGCGTCCAACTCACCTTGGTAATAACTGATGTCCTCATAAGCGGAAGCGATCTGGCTTTCCAGTGAAGGAACGGCGGCCAGCATGGCCGCGCTGATGAGCGCTTCAAAATTGATATCGGTCAGCAGGAATTTTTTAATGGCCGCATTGGACAAAAGCGGATCGCCGTCAGCGGCTTCCATTTCCGTTTGCAAGGTTTGGAAAGCGGTCTTCAAGGCTTGAGCATCATCGGATGTCATTCCCTTGCGAACCAACTCCTCAACGAACCCTTCCGGAACGTTTGGCATGACGTCAGCCAGAAGAGCATTGATCTCGGTGATCTCGCCGGCCGGGTTGCTCATGTAAGCGGCAGTAACGCTTTTAGCGGAGTTGTTGGTCCCTTTCGGGGCTTTCGCAACAACTTGGAAAATGATGGTCGTTCCCGGCAGAGACGAGAAGTCATATGTTGTAGCCGTAACGGTGGCTTTTTCCACCCCGTCCGCGTAGACTATATAACCGGTCGCTCCGGCAACGGCATCCCAGGTCAATACTTTGCCGGTAATGGAGAGGTTGGTCGGGACATCGACCATTTCGGTCAGGTCCACATCCGGAGTTTCCTCTCCCCCGCCGCATCCGAACAGGCAAAAAACCGAGAAAAAGAGCATGAATAAAACTAATAATTTTTTGTACATAAACCCTCCTACAAATTTTTAGTTTCCTGAATAATGTTCATATGTTTGATCTTGACGAAATAATAAAGATAACTGAGCAAAAATACTGCGGTTCCCATCAAAAGGTAAACCAACACTTCGCCGACCGGGTACTCGAACTTAAAGTAAAATCCGACCATGATCATCAGCGAAGGAAAGCAAGCCAGAACAATCAACGAATTTACGAACCCCGCCCCCAGGGCAATTAGCATCACCAATAATATTTCGAGGAAGATGTGCTTGTACAAATCCCCGTCCCCGCAACCCAATATTTTGAATTTGGCGTAATCGGCTTTCAGGGCATAGAATTGCAACAAGGAATTATTGATGATGACGATCATGAAACAAGCCACTAGCGCCCAAATGAGGATCACAATGAAATCCACGACCAAACACACCCAACACA